>JBKOYU010000566.1:0-9096 GCA_046725575.1 Actinomycetota bacterium
CCAGATGTCGTTCTCCCGCGGCTCCTTGATGCCCTTGAGCCGCAGGTCGACGACGACGTTGGTGCCGACCTTGCGGTGCAGCGCGATGACCGTCGCGACGTCTTCGAGATCGAAGATGAACACGGCCTCGCCCCGGATCTGGCCGAGCACGACATTCTTGGCCGTGATGTCGCCGACCGTCGACATCACGCCGCGCTTCCAGCGCTTGAGAATGTCGGCCGATTCATGCTCGTAGTCGAAGCCGTGCGACTTCGCCCACGACTTGCGGCGACGGCCCAGTCCGCGCCGACGGTCGATGTCGACGTACAGCAGCACCGCCGCACCCACGAAACAGAGCGCGGACAGGGTGAACCAAAGCGGGACCATTGCCCCAAGCCTATCTGCTGGGGGCGCTCATTCCCGAACTCAAGCGGATCACGGTCGGATCTCAGGCCCTAGTCAATGGTCTTCGCGCAAGCGCTCATCCCAGGACCAGGGAGTCCCCGTCCGGGCTGACGTTGACCGGCACCACGTCGCCGTCGTGCACGTCGCCGGCCAGCAGCATCTTGGCCAGCTGGTCGCCGATGGCCTGCTGAATCAGCCGACGCAGCGGACGGGCGCCGTAGATCGGGTCGAAACCGCGCTCGGCCAGCCACTTCTTGGCGGGCAGCGACACCTCGAGGGTGAGCCTGCGCTGAGCCAACCGCTTGGCCAACTGCTCCAGCTGGATGTCAACGATCTGCACCAGCTCCTCGGGGTTGAGCCCATCGAAGATGATCACGTCGTCGAGCCGGTTGATGAACTCCGGCTTGAACGCCGAGCGCACCGCGGCCATCACCTGCTCTTCCGTCCCGCCTGAACCCAGGTTGGACGTCAGGATCAGGATCGTGTTGCGGAAGTCGACCGTGCGGCCCTGACCGTCGGTCAACCGGCCCTCGTCGAGCACCTGCAGCAGCACGTCGAACACATCCGGGTGGGCCTTCTCGATCTCGTCGAACAAGATCACCGTGTACGGCCGTCGTCGGACCGCCTCGGTCAGCTGACCACCCTGGTCGTAGCCGATGTAGCCAGGGGGCGCACCGACGAGGCGAGCGACCGAGTGCTTCTCGCCGTACTCGCTCATGTCGATACGGACCATCGCGCGTTCGTCGTCGAACAGGAACTCTGCGAGCGCCTTGGCCAGCTCGGTCTTACCGACACCGGTCGGACCGAGGAACATGAACGACCCGGTCGGCCGGTTCGGGTCGGCCACGCCGGCCCTGCTGCGGCGCACCGCGTCGGACACGGCCTGGACGGCCTTCTTCTGCCCAACGACGCGCTTGCCCAGCTCGTCTTCCATGCGCAGCAGCTTGGCGGTCTCGCCCTCGAGCATCCGGCCTGCGGGAATGCCGGTCCACGCCGACACCACGTCCGCGATATCGTCGGGCCCGACCTCTTCCTTGAGCATGACGTCCTCGCGGGCCTCGGCCTGCGGCAGCGCCGCGTCGAGCTTCTTCTCGACCGCGGGGATGCGGCCGTAGCGCAGCTCGGCGGTCTTCTCCAGGTTGCCGTCGCGCTCGGCACGATCGGCCTCACCGCGCAGCGTCTCGAGCTGCTCCTTGAGCTCGCGGACCACGTCGATGGCGTTCTTCTCGTTCTGCCATCTGGTCGTGAGCTCCGCCAGCTTTTCCTTCTGGTCGGCCAACTCGGCGCGCAGCTTCTCCAGCCGCTCCTTGGAGGCTTCGTCCTCCTCCTTGGCCAGCGCCATCTCCTCGATCTCGAGTCGACGGACCAGCCGCTCGACCTCGTCGATCTCGACGGGCCGGGAGTCGATCTCCATCCTTAAGCGGCTGGCCGCTTCGTCGACCAGGTCGATGGCCTTGTCAGGCAGGAACCGGGCGGTGATGTAGCGGTCGGACAGCGTGGCCGCCGCGACCAGTGCGGAGTCGGTGATGCGGACACCGTGGTGCACCTCGTAGCGGTCCTTCAGGCCGCGCAGGATGCCGACGGTGTCCTCCACCGACGGCTCACCGACGAACACCTGCTGGAAGCGGCGCTCCAGCGCGGCGTCCTTCTCGATGTGTTTGCGGTACTCGTCGAGCGTGGTGGCGCCTACCATCCGCAGCTCGCCGCGCGCCAGCATCGGCTTGATCATGTTGCCCGCGTCCATCGAGGACTCGCCGGTCGCGCCTGCGCCGACGATGGTGTGCAACTCGTCGATGAACGTGATGATCTGGCCCGCCGAGTTCTTGATGTCATCGAGGACAGCCTTGAGGCGTTCCTCGAACTCGCCGCGGTACTTCGATCCGGCGACCATCGAACCGAGGTCCAGGCTGACGACGGTCTTGTCGCGCAGGCTTTCCGGCACGTCGCCGGCGACGATGCGCTGGGCCAGGCCTTCCACGATCGCGGTCTTGCCGACGCCGGGCTCACCGATCAGCACCGGGTTGTTCTTGGTGCGACGGGAGAGCACCTGCACGACGCGGCGAATCTCGTTGTCGCGCCCGATAACTGGGTCGAGCTCGCCCTCACGCGCGCGGGCGGTTAGGTCGGTGGAGTACTTCTCCAGCGCCTGATACGTCGCCTCGGGCTCCGGGCTGGTGACCCGGGCGCTGCCGCGGACCTTGACGAACGCCTCGCGCAGTGCCTGCGGGGAGGCGCCGTGTCCGGTCAGCAGCTTGGCGACGTCGGAGTCGCCGGTGGCCAGGCCGACCATCAGGTGCTCGGTCGAGACGTACTCGTCGTCCATCTCGGTGGCGAGGTTCTGCGCGGTGGTGATCGCGGCCAGCGATTCACGGGACAACTGCGGCTGCGAGCTGGCGCCGCTGGCGCTGGGCAGCCGATCGATGAGCCGTTGCGTCTCGGCGCGAATTGCCGCGGGTTCGACGCCGACGGCCTCCAACAAGGGGGCGGCAATCCCATCGTTCTGAGTGAGCAATGCCATCAACAGGTGGGCCGGTACGATCTGCGGATTGCCGGCGGAGCTCGCCGCCTGCAATGCCGCGGTCAGCGCAGCCTGGGTCTTGGTCGTCGGGTTGAACGAGTCCACGACGATCCTCCGATCAGTCGAAAAGGGCTGGGTAAATGCTTGTCGAGGTATTCAACGTCGTCAAGGTTGAGTCTGTTCCGCTCAACTCTATGTTTTTTTGGCGTGCGGCGCGTCGCTCGCCTGCACAGGCGGTCATCGCCGATCGTGAGCACATGCCGATCAATACACGTCGCGGGCTCCTCGCCGCTGGCGGGGCGGTTGCCGCGGTGACTGCGACTGTCGTCGCGGCGCTGACCGTGGTCATGACTAGGGCACCGACGGCAACGGACGAAGACGAGGTCCGCGCGGTGCTCAACGGGATGAATGGCTCCTACAACCGATCCGATTTCGAGGCGTTCGCCTCGCATGTATGCGCCGACATGTTGCGCGGTAGCGGCTACGAAGCGGGCTGGCATCAGAGCAGAGAGTCCGACGGGCCGACACAGATCACCGTCAACTCGGTCGATGTGACGGGTGACGACGCCGTCGCCAACGTCCGATTCGTCGCGGCCAACCACGACGACGCCAAGACACTCGACATCGACTTCCTCCGCGAGGGCGCCGAGTGGAAGGCCTGCCGGTACCACCCGACACGGTCCCTCTGACCGGGCAACCAAGCTAGTTTCTGGACGTGCTCACCGAACTCATTCCGCTGGCGTTGGTCGTTGCGCTCTCGCCGCTGTCAATCATTCCGGCGGTGCTGGTGCTGCACACGCCGCGCCCTCGGCCGACGGGCCTGGCTTTCCTATTCGGTTGGCTGATCGGCCTTGCGGCGTTGACGGCCATCTTCCTCGAGGTGTCGAACCTGCTGGGCGACCTCGACAAGCCGCCGCGCTGGGCATCATGGGTGCGCATCGTCGTCGGCGCGGCGTTGATCGTGTTCGGCATCTACCGCTGGCTGATGCGCAAGCGGTCGGCGCACACGCCGGGCTGGATGCAGAGCCTGGGCAAGCTCACGCCCGCGCGGGCAGGCGCCGCCGGTGTGGCATTGACCGTGGTCAACCCGAAGGTGCTATTCATCAGCGCCGCAGCGGGTTTGGCGATCGGCACCGCCGGGTTGGGAACCGCGCACGCGTGGCTCGCGGTGGCCTGGTACGTGGCGGTTGCCGGGTCGACGGTGGCGATTCCGATCCTCGCGTACGCGGTTTCCGGCGACCGCCTCGACGAACCGCTCAGACGACTGAAGGACTGGATGGAGCGCCAGCACGCGGTACTGGTGGCCGCCATCCTGATCGTCATCGGACTTCTGGTGCTGTACAAGGGAATTCACGGGTTGCCCTAGAAGACCACCGAATTGCGGTGACGCGAAGCCCTTCCCGGGCGACCAGCTTCGTGCCCGGCTCTCAGCGACAACAGCGTTTGCCCAGGTCGCGGCATCAACCCGGTGGCGCCGGCACTTGCCAATGCGCTCGAGGACGCCACCGGGGTGCGATTCCGCGAACTGCCGCTGACACCCGAACGGATCTACCGACGGTTGCAGCCGGCGCTTAGTCAGGTGGGCAGCCCGAGCTCCTCGGCATCTGCGGTCAAGTAGCGCGTCACCGTGGGCGCGATCAACTTGACCACTTCGTCGCCCGAGAGCGCGGCCAGCGGCGGCACCTGAATGATGTAGCGCAGCAAGGCCGTTCCGACGAGTTGACTGCCAGCCAGCATCGCCCGCAGCCGGGCCTGCTCGCCGCCGCCCAGCACCCCGGACACGGCTGTCAGGACGTAGTCCTGCATGAAGCTGCGGAACGCCTCGTTGGCATCGGAATTCGACGTGGCCGACTGCAGCATCGCCCGCATGCTCGCGGCGCTGTCGGGCGTCTCCCAGATCCGCAGATACGTGCGCACCATCCGGGTGCCGATGTCGGGATCGTCGCCGGCCTCGCCGGTCAGCGCGGCAACCAACACCTCGGGGTCGAGGATCAGGCGCAGCGACTCGCGGAACAGCTCCTCCTTCGACCCGAACAGATAGAGCACCATCGACGGGTCGACGTGCGCGTCCTGGGCGATCGCGCGCAGCGTCGTCTTCTCATAACCCTCGGTCGCGAACCGCTGCTTGGCCGCCGACAACACCGCATCGCGGGATACCGGTTCGCCCTGGCGTCGACCCCGGCGCTTAGTCGTGGCTGGTGACGGCATGTACCGACAGTAACATTTCAATATCTGTTGAAATCGTGCCAAGTCATCGATATCCTCGAAACCATAATTCAACAAACGGTGAAAATTAGGAGGCGACATGGCCACCACATCACCACCCCGATCCACGCACCACACATCGCCGATGCACGACGCGTCGGAAGCCCTTCGCGCCGCCGGCGTCGTCGTCGCGCTCGCCGCGGTGCTCGCACTGATTGCGATCGCATTCGCGCTGCCGGCGGCGAAGTCGAGACCACACGACGTACCGATCGGTGCTGCTGGCGCGCCCGCGGCCAGCGGGCAGGTTGCTGACATGCTGGAGCACAGCGCGTCCGGCGCGTTTGCGCTCACCATCTACCCCAATGAGGCGGCGCTGCGCGACGCCATACGCGATCGCGACGTCTACGGCGGCGTCGTGGTGGAACCCGAGGGCCGCAAGTTGTTGACCGCGACCGGCGCCAGTCCGACCGTCGCGCAATTGCTGACCCAGTTCGGCAACGGCATGGCCCAGCAGTCCGGCGTGCCGCTGCGTACCGAGGACCTGGCACCGCCGCCCGCAGGCGACCCACGCGGCACCGGGCTGGCCGCCGCCGCGCTGCCCGTGACCCTGGCCGGATTCCTGCCAGTGGTCGCCCTGACGCTGATGGTCCGCCGCGACGTGCGGCTCAGGATCGCCGCCACTGTGGCGTTCTCAGGCCTCGCGGGTGTGACGATCGCGGCGGTGATGCGCTACGCGACAGGGTCGATCGACCAGAACTTCTGGGCGGTGGCCGGCGGACTCACACTGGGTGCGCTGGGTGCCGGACTCTTCGTGCTTGGCCTCACCGAGCTGTTCGGTCGCGTCGGGTTGATAAGCGGTGGGCTGCTGGCCTTACTCGTCGGCAACCCGCTGTCCGGGCTGACCAGCGCCCCCGAATTGTTGCCCGGCGGATGGGGCCGGCTCGGTCAGTTCCTGCCTCAGGGCGCCAACGCGACGCTGCTGCGCTCGACGGCGTTCTTCGACGGGGCCGGCGCGAGCACGGCGATCGCGGTGCTTGCCTGCTGGGCGGTGGTCGGCTCGTTGATCATCGTCATCGCCGTTCAGCGTCGCGCCGTTCAAGCCGCCCGCGGCCCCGAAATGCCAAGGCGCGCCCCCTATCAGCTCGACAACTTGGAGCGGCTTCCCACCCACCCCAATCTCATGGCGCCGGTTTCCGCGCGCGTGAACGGTTCGTTCAGGGATCTCGGAAGGATGACACCGTGACCTCAAGACCGGCTGAATCAGCCAGCACCACAGGCGAACTGACCGCGACCTTCGCCCGCGATGTCACACCGCTGCTCGCGCCGCTGTACCGGCAAGCATTGCGAATGACACGCCAGCACGCCGACGCGGAGGACCTGCTGCAGGACACGATGCTGAAGGCATACGCCAACTTCCACACGTTCCAGCAGGGCACGAACCTCAGCGCATGGCTGTACCGGATCCTGACCAACAACTACATCAACGCTTATCGCAAGCGACAGCGGCAACCCGCACAGTTCCCCGCCGAGGCCATCACCGACCACCAGCTGGCAACGCATGCGCAGCACACATTGACGGGTCTGCGCTCGGCCGAGGACGAGGTACTGGAAGCGCTGCCCGATGAAATGATCAAGTCTGCGATGCAGGAGCTGCCTGAGCAGTTCCGGGTGGCGGTCTATTACGCCGACGTCGAAGGCCTGGCGTCGAGACAGATCGCCGAGATCATGGGCACGCCGGTCGGAACTGTGATTTCCAGGCTCCACCGTGGACGACGACAACTGCGCGATCTGCTAGCTCCTCGCAATGCCGTCGCCGCGGCGTGACGGTCCGCCATTATTTCAATGGGTGTTGAAATCGTCGAAGGTCCAGGTTACGCTCCCTACCACGTAATTCAACAACGGATGAAAAGGACCCACCATGACCACGGAAGCGGTCGCCAAGCACACGCATCACGCGGCACCCGTCCATGAACCGCCCGCGGCAATCCGCGCCACCGGGATCATCGCCGTGCTCACCGTTGCGCTGGCGTTCCTCGCGATCGCGTTCGCGCTCCCGGCCGCCCGCTCCAAGCCGCACGACGTCCCGATCGGCGCGGCCGGGCCGACGGCCGCCAGTGGTCAAGTCGCCGACACCCTCGAGCAGCACGCGCCCGGCGCGTTTGCGCTCACCTACTACCCCGGCGACGCCGCACTGCGCGACGCGATCCGCAACCGCGATGTCTACGGCGGCATCTCCTACGGCACTGGGCCTGATGTCGCCGGCCAGGCGGCTCCGGCTGGCCGGAGCCTTCTGATCGCCACCGGCGGCAGTCCGATGGTCGCGCAGATGCTGACACAGATCGGCACCGGAATTGCCCAGCAGGCCGGCATGCCACTGCACACCGAGGACCTCGCCCCGCCGACAGCCGACGACCCGCGCGGCGCGGGCCTGGCCGCTTCCGCGCTGCCGATCACGCTGGCAGGCCTGCTGCCCGCGGTCGCGCTGGTGTTGCTCCTCAAGCGCGAGGTGTGGACGCGCTTCGCTGCCGCTGTGGTCTTCGCCGCGGTGGCGGGCACTGGCATCGCCGCGTTGCTGCGCTACGTGTTCGGTTCCATCGACCAAAACGTGTGGCTCGTCGCGGCCGGGCTCACGCTGGGACTGCTGGCCGCCGGGCTCTCGATGCTGGGGCTGGGCTCGCTGTTCGGTCGCGCGGGGCTCGTAATTGGCGCACTGCTGGCGTTGCTGCTGGGCAATCCGCTGTCGGGCCTGAACAGCGCGCCGGAGATGCTGCCGAGCGGTTGGGGCACCGTCGGTCAGTGGTTGCCACAGGGTGCCAACGCGACGTTGCTGCGGTCGACCGCCTTCTTCGACGGTGCAGGCGCGACGACCGCGATCGTCGTGCTGACCTGTTGGGCGGTTGCCGGTGCGGCGCTCATCGTGATCGCCGCCGTTCGCCAGCGTAGATCGGTGCCCGCCTAAACTCGGGCGGCGTGGGACTCGACAACCGCGATGCGATGCGCATGCTGCGCGATGCGGTCGATCCTGCGTTGGGGTCCGACGAACTGATCCGCAGGTTCTACACCCGCTGGTTCGCCATCGACATCTCGGCCCGGGACCTGTTTCCGCCCGATATGGATGCACAGCGCGCCGCGTTCGCCAAGGCGATGACGTGGCTGTTCTCCGAGTTGATCGCCCAGCGGGCCCAGGAGCCGGTGGCGTTCCTCGCGCAGCTGGGTCGCGACCACCGCAAATACGGTGTCACGCAACGGCATTACGACAGCATGCAGGATGCGCTGTTCACCACGCTGCGCAGTCATCTGATCGAGAGCTGGGACGACAAGCTCGCCGCGGCGGCGCACGACGCGGTCGCGCTGATCATCGGGGTGATGCGTGGCGCCGCCGACGCCGAGAAGGGCCCGCCGTACCGCGACGGCACGGTGATCGAACACTTGCGGATCACCCGCGATGTCTCGGTGGTTCGGCTGCAGCTGGATCAGCCGCTGTACTACCACCCCGGTCAGTACGTCACGGTCCAGGTACCGCAGTGGCCGCGGCGGTGGCGCTACCTGAGCCCCGCGATCCCCGCCGACCGGGGCGGAGCGATCGAGTTCCACATCCGCTCGGTGACCGGCGGCATGGTCAGCACCGCGATCGTCGGCGAGACCAAGCCCGGCGACCGGTGGCGGCTGTCCAACCCGCACGGCGGCATGCATGTCGACCGAGACGGCGGCGATGTGCTGATGGTCGCGGGCGGCACCGGTCTGGCACCGCTGCGCACGCTGATCATGGACCTCACCCGCTACGGGGAGAACCCCCGCGTGCACCTATTCTTCGGCGCCCGCTATCCCAGCGAGCTGTACGACCTGCACACGCTGTGGCAGATCGCGTCGACGAACCCGTGGCTGTCGGTGACGCCGGTGTCGGAGTTCAACACCGATCCGCCATGGGCCGCCGAGTATCCCGATGTCGAGCCGCCTCGTGGCTTGCATGTGCGGCAGACCGGCATGCT
>JBKOYU010000146.1:0-2552 GCA_046725575.1 Actinomycetota bacterium
TCCTTTGGCAGGCCGGGGGGAAGGCAGTTTTGCCTCTCGTTATCCCAGTACCAGCCCGCCGGACAGTCGGCTTGGTTCATCGCCGCGGGAGGTACCACCAGCGAGGCCAATCCGGCGCTCGCCGCAGCCGCGGCGGCGGCCACAGCGATTCTCAGATTCTTCATCTCCGTTGTTCTCCTTGCACTCAGCGTCCGCCGATCCGAAGCTGTTCTGTCGGATGCGAAAACGCCCCTGCCGACATTGTCGGCGGCGAACTGACTCGCCGCCTCCATGCCACCCGCAGATCCATCTACCGGCTAGCCCGAGTTGGACGGGACGCCGTTCGGCGCGAAACAGTCTGTTGCACAGGGCATCAGACCATCTCGCTGACACGCACGATTGAGCGCGCGGCGCGAACTGTTGGCTTCGATGTGGCCCTGTATTGGGTCGACTGCTAAATACCTTGTATGACAGTCAATTCTGACGATTCATCAGCGCCAACTGACTGACCACAGAATACCGGTTGGCCGGTATATCAGTTTGGCGGTGGCCGTAACGACATGTCCTTGTGAAATCCGCATGCTGGCAATCAGACCGCGACAGACCAATGAACTGCGCGTGATCGGTTGTGAAAACCGAGATCTCAGAAGGAAGGAAGACGTCCAGATCGGCGGACGATCCGCCGGGAACAGATGGAGGAAACACCATGGCATACCAGACCGTTAACCCGTACGACAACCAGGTCGTGGCAACATTTGACGACCTCACCGATGATCAGGCGATGGAGCTTCTTGCGCAGGCGCAGAAGACATTTGAGTCATGGAGGCAGACTTCGTTCGCCGAACGTACCGCCGTGATCAAGCGCGCCGCTGCGATCTTCCGCGAACGGTCCGACGAGTTCGCCCGGCTGCTTACCCTCGAGATGGGCAAGCTTTACGCCGAGGCTTTGGGCGAAGTCGAGCTCAGCGCACAGATCTTGGACTACTACGCCGAGAACGCCGAATCTTTCCTGGCCCCCGAGCCCCTTAACACCGCCAGCTCCGATGACAACGCCATGCTGGTCAGCGCACCGCTGGGAGTCATCCTTGGGGTTCAGCCGTGGAACTTCCCGTACTACCAGCTGGCGCGGGTGGCCGCACCCAATCTGATGGCCGGCAACGTGGTGATCGTCAAGCACGCATCCAACGTGCCGCAGGCGGCGGCGGCCTTCGAGAAGCTGCTGCTAGAGGCGGGTGCACCGGCAGGTGCGTACACCAATGTGTACGCCACCAAGGATCAGATCAACACGCTGATCGACGACCCGCGCGTGCGGGGTGTGGCGTTGACTGGCAGCGAGGGCGCCGGCGGGGTCGTGGCCGCTCGGGCGGGCAAGAACTGCAAGAAGTCCACCCTGGAACTGGGTGGGTCGGATGCCTTCATCGCGCTGGCTGACTGTGACCTGGACAAGACAGTCGAGTGGGCGGTGCACGGCCGCGTTTTCAACGGCGGGCAGTGCTGTGTGGCCTCGAAGCGGATCATCGTCGTCGAGGAGATCGCCGATGAGTTCCTGGCGAAGTTCCAGGTGGCGATGTCCGAGCTGAAGGCCGGCGATCCGTTCGACGAGACGACGACGCTGGCCCCGATGTCCAGCCAGCATGCCGCCGACGAGCTGTACGCGCAGATCAATGCTGCCGTGGAAGCGGGCGCGAAGGCGATCCCGTGCGGCGAGCCGGTGCCCACCACCGGAGCGTTCGTGCAGCCGGCGATCCTGACCGACATCGCCCCGGAAAATCCGGCCTACTACCAGGAGTTCTTCGGGCCGGTGGCGCTGTTCTTCCGGGTCAAGGACGAGGACGAAGCCGTGCGGCTGGCAAACGACTCACGCTTCGGATTGGGCGGATCGGTATTTACCAGCGACGTCGCGCGCGGCATCGAAGTCGCCAAGCGCATCGACACCGGCATGGTGAACATCAACCACCCCGCCCGCCTCAAGGCCGACCTGCCGTTCGGCGGGGTCAAGATCTCGGGCTACGGCCACGAACTCGCCCACCTGGGCATCGAGGAGTTCATCAACAAGAAGCTGATCAACGTCGTCCCGATCGACGCGCCGGCCTGATCACTCTCTGACCAAAGAAGGAACAGCAACCATGTCTAACTTCACCGTGGGGAAGTACCTCGCTGCCCGGTTGGAGCAGATCGGACTGAAGCACTACTTCATGGTGCCCGGCGACTACAACCTGGTCCTGCTCGATGAGCTGCTGGAGAACGAGAACCTCGAGCAGATCGGCTGTTGCAACGAGCTCAACGCGGCCTATGCCGCCGAGGGCTACGCACGGGTCAACGGCGCCGGCGCCGTGCTCACCACCTTCAACGTCGGAGCATTCTCCGCGTTGAACGGGGTGGCCGGCGCCTATGCCGAACGTCTTCCGGTGATCGTGGTTTCCTCGGGGCCCAATACGAATGACGTGGGCTCCAACCACGTCCTGCACCACACCATGGACAACGGCGACCTGTCGGATCAGTACGAGATTTTCCGAAAGGTGACCTGCAAGGCGGTGCGGATCGTGCACCCCGACGCAGCACCTGCCCTTATC
>JBKOYU010000741.1:0-2063 GCA_046725575.1 Actinomycetota bacterium
CTGTACCCCGCTGCGCTGTCCGCTGCGGACGCATCCGAGCGAGCCGCACTTCACCTCGACTTCGACAGCGGTGCGACACTCGTCGTCCCCCAGGACGCCGAGTACGAAGCTTGGCAAGTGCACGACGACCAAGGATGGCTGCTTGTGTGCTTGCCCGGAACGTCAGGCGACGCATTGAACCCGAACGCATTCCAGTGGTGGGCGCGACTCGGCTTCGTCCCGTTCGACCCCGACGACGAGCACAATCTCGACTTGTATCTGCTCACTGCAGACATCGAACTGACCATCGCGGCATTGCTGCGGGAGTGAACGACCCGTTTCGGCAGTTACTCCGGTTGTCCTGACCGCTCGCCCTTTGTGACCTGGCTCCCCCGGCTGGACTCGAACCAGCAACCTGTCGGTTAACAGCCGAATGCTCTGCCAATTGAGCTACAGGGGACTGCCGCCTGCACGCGGACGCGGCCGCGACGCAAGAGAAGACTTTAGCGCACGCCCCGCTTGAGCCGCCAATACGACGCCTCCCCCGCAGCACCCAGGTCGGTGAGGCAGGATGGACCGGAATGCACCGTCGTCCGGGAGGGGCCCTGTGATCCGGTATCTCGTCGTCTTGGCCGTTGGCTACGTGCTGGGTGCGAAGGCGGGCAGGCGCCGATATGAACAGATCGCCGGAACCTACAAAGCGGTGACCGAGAGCCCGGCCGCCAAGGCCGTTATCGACGCCGGGCGCCGCAAGATCGCCGGCCGGGTGTCACCCGATCCGGCGTTGGTCACGCTGACACCCATCGACTCCCAAACCGACGTGCTGAAGCCGGAAACGATGGCCAAGAAACAGGGCTAGCCGCTAACCGATGCCCTGGTTGATGGTGGTGCCGGGCAGGAGTGGGCCCGTGCTCACGCCGCTGCAACTGCTGCTCACGCCCCCCGAGCAGTAGCTGAAGTCCGGGGTGCCGACGTAGACGGGCTGTCCGTTCGAGTAGGACAGGCACTTGCCGTCCTCTTTGTTTCCGAACCATGCCAGGCAGGCCGGTTGAGCCGTGACCCGGGCGCTGTCGGTCGACGCTGCCACGTCATAGAGCGGAACGGCCACAGCAGCGGCCACGAACGCACCCGCGATCAGCCGAGTTGAGTTAGACATACGCTCCCTCTCCACACGGTCCCCGACAGCCCATACACCATAACGTGCTTAGGGCATTTATGCAGAAAGGTCGTCGCCGCTGGCCTGTTCGAGCAGGCTGCGCCGGTAGGCCTCCATCGCCACCAGGTCGCCGAACAATGCGTGGTACTCGTCGCCCTGTTCCACCGGCGACATGCGTTGCAATTTGGACTTGACCTCGGCGATCTGGCGGCCGACCCACACTTCCTGCAGCCTGGCCAGCACCCCGCCGATGTAGCGCGGCAATCTTTCGTCGTCGTCCACATTGATCGCCTCGACGCCCAGCTCGTTGACCAGATTGGCGGCCGCCGGCGACGCCGTCTGCTCGCGCACCGCCTCGATCCACTGCGCGCCCGCCAGCCCCGCCGACGTCCCGCCTGCCGCGCCGATGGCCGCCCTGACCGCCGCGTAGCCGGGATGGGTGAAGCTCTCCACGGTCAGCGAGTCGAACACCGGCCCCGCCACCGCGGGGTACTGCAGCGCGGACTTGAGGGCCTCACGCTGCGGCCACAGTGTGGGGTCGGCCGGATCGGGCCGGGCCGCCGCTGCGTTCTGGACGCGCGGCTGTCGCGGCTGCGATGCCTCAGCGCCGGTGCGACGCCTGACGCGCTCCGGCATGCCGCGCTTCTGCGCCTCCTCGCGTACCCGGCCGATCACCTGGGCTACGTCGGCCCAGCCGACCCATCCGGCCAACCGCCGCGCATACTCGTCGCGCAACATGCTGTCTTTGATCCGCGCCACCATCGGCACGCACCGCCGCAGCGCGGACACCCGACCTTCCGCGCTGTCGAGGTCGTGTTCGCCGAGCGCGGTGCGGATGGCGAACTCGAACAGCGGTGTACGCCGCGCCACCAGATCTCGCAGCGCCCCGTCGCCCGACTTCAACCGCAGATCGCACGGATCCATCCCG
>JBKOYU010000338.1:0-6800 GCA_046725575.1 Actinomycetota bacterium
TGCCAGCGCCGATGATACTACCCAACCCGGGTGGAAAAGTAGGACACCGCCGAACACACATTAGAATCACCCCCCACAATTGCGTGGGGGGTGATTCTATATTCGCCGCAATTCGACAATTGAATTCTTGAATTGTCGGGATTGGCAAATAAGTGTAGAAAGGCATACGTGGTCCAGGACAGTCAGGGCGGCAGCGACCGACGCCGTCCCCGGCGTTCAGCGCCGCGCACCTCGGGGCCCGACCGCGCGCGCCGCGCTCAGCCCAAACCCGACGGCGAATCGCCGCGGCCCCAAGGTCCGCCAATCCCCGCCGACATCGAAGCCAAACAGCTGTCGCCCGAGATCCGTGGCGAACTCACGACTTTGGATCGCGCGACGGCCGACGTCGTGGCGCGGCATCTCGTCGCCGCCGGCGAACTCCTCGACGATGATCCCGAGGCCGCGCTGGCGCACGCCCGCGCCGCCCGCGCTCGGTCCGGCCGCATCGCCGCCGTCCGCGAGGCCGTCGGCATCGCGGCCTACCACTGCGGCGACTGGGCCCAGGCGCTGGCCGAACTGCGTGCGGCCCGGCGGATGGGCAGCAAGTCGGCGCTGCTTCCGCTGATCGCCGACTGCGAACGCGGCGTCGGCCGTCCGGAACGCGCGATCGAGCTGTCTCGCAGCCCCGAAGCCGCTCAACTCACGGGCGACGACGCCGACGAGCTGCGCATCGTCGTGGCCGGCGCCCGCTCCGACCTTGGGCAGCACGAGCAGGCCTTGGCGATTCTGTCGACCCCGCAACTGGACCCGGCCCGCACCGGACAGACGGCCGCCCGGCTGTTTTACGCCTACGCCGAAACACTGCTCGCGCTTGGCCGCGACCAAGACGCTCTGCAATGGTTCATCAACGCGGCGGCGGCCGACGTTGAGGGCGTCACCGATGCCGAAGAGCGCATCACGGAGCTCGCATGAACGTGAGTACCCTTGCGCAGGACCATGATTGCCTACTTCTCGACCTCGACGGCACGGTCTTCCGCGGCCATGAACCCACTGCAGGCGCCGTCGAGACCCTAGGCGCAGTCCGCTCCCGCGTCCTGTTCGTCACGAACAACGCCTCGCGCGGACCGGCCGAAGTCGCCCAGCACCTGTGCGCGATGGGCTTCACGGCCAAACCCGACGACATCGTCACCAGCGCGCAAAGCGCCGCCCGTCTGCTGCAGGAACAGTTGCAACCCGGGGCGGCTGTCCTCATCGTCGGCACCGATTCGCTTGCGGCCGAAGTCCGGAAGGTGGGCCTCAAGCCAGTCCGGCAGTGGTCCGACGGTCCCGTTGCCGTCGTCCAAGGCCATTCGCCGCAGACCGGCTGGCCGGATCTCGCAGAAGCGGCGCTGGCCATCCGTGGCGGAGCACTGTGGGTCGCAGCGAACGTCGATAAGACGCTGCCGTCCGAACGAGGACTACTGCCCGGAAACGGGGCGATGGTCGCCGCGCTGCGCGCCGCCACCGACAGTAAACCGCAGGTGGCAGGCAAGCCCGAGCCGACGTTGTTGATGGACGCGTTGGCGCGTGGCAAGTTTCGCACCCCACTCGTCGTCGGTGACCGTCTCGACACCGATATCGCGGGCGCCAACGCGGCCGGCCTGCCCAGCCTGCATGTGCTGTGCGGCGTCAGCACCGCCACCGATACCGTGCGCGCCGCCGTCGGACAACGGCCGAACTACATCGCCGAAGACCTCCGCTCGCTGTACGCCCGTGCTGACAGCCTTCGCATCGGTCCACACCCGGCGTGGTACGTCGACGTCGGCCCGTCGGCGGTGACCGTGCAGTCGACCGGCCGGGACCCGGGAGACCCGCTGTCGGTGGTCCGCGCCACTGCCAGCGCGGTGTGGAACGCCCAACTCGACGGGCGGCGCGTGATCTTGATGGCTGGTGACGACACAGCGCGACAGGCCATGGAGCGCTGGTACCTGCTCACCCCGCCGGATCGGCTAGCGTAAACAGCGAGATGAGTACCGACCCCGACCAGATCCGCGCCCAGATCGCGGAATTGCTGGCAGATGTGCCCGACCCCGCGGCGGAGGGCTCCAACTTCGACGCGCTCGCCGAGTCCGATATCGACGCCATCGCGGCGCGGCTCGAGGAGGCCCACGACCTGCTGGTACGCGCGCTGGAATCGGTCGAGAAGGGCTAACCGCACGTGACGCGGCGCGCTCGTGTTGACGCCGAGCTGGTGCGGCGCGGTCTTGCGCGCTCGCGGCAGCAGGCCGCCGAGTTGATCGGCGCTGGGCGCGTCACCATCGACGGCATGCCCGCGGCCAAACCCGCGACCGCGATTGCGGTCACCGCCGCCCTCACGGTCGAGGGCGATGACGGACGCAGCTGGGTCTCCCGCGGCGCGCACAAGCTGATCGGCGCACTCGACGCGTTCGGCCTGTCGGTCGACAACCGTCGCTGCCTGGACGCCGGCGCCTCCACGGGTGGCTTCACCGAGGTGCTGCTCGACAGGGGCGCCCGGGAGGTCGTCGCCGTCGACGTCGGCTACGGCCAGTTGGCATGGTCCCTGCGCAACGACCCGCGCGTGACGGTGCTCGAACGGACCAACGTCCGTGACCTGTTCGCCGATGCCATCGGCGGACCGGTGGACCTCGTGGTCGCCGATCTGTCTTTCATCTCGCTGGCGACGGTGCTGCCCGCGCTGACCGCCTGCGCGTCAGCCGACGCGGATATCGTTCCTATGGTGAAGCCACAATTTGAGGTCGGTAAGGATCGGGTCGGCGCGGGAGGCGTCGTGTCGGACCCCGACCTGCGCGCCGAAGCGGTGCTTACCGTCGCGCGCCGGGCCGCCGAACTCCGGTGGCATACCTTCGGTGTCACCGCCAGCCCGTTGCCGGGTCCATCCGGAAACGTCGAGTACTTCCTGCATTTGCGGGCGAGCGCCGAAAGCCCGCTGCAGGGCGAACAGCTCGAGCACGCGGTGCGCCAGGCCGTCGCGGAAGGCCCACAATGACGTGCGAACGCCACGTTCTGTTGGTCGTGCACACGGGTCGCGATGAGGCCACCGAGGTCGGTCGCCGGGTGGAGAAAGTGCTGGGTGACAACGGCGTTGGGCTGCGCGTGCTCTCCGCCGAAGCTGTCGACCGCGGGCCGGTGCACCTGGCACCCGACGACATGCGTGCGCTCGGGGTCGAGATCGAGGTGGTCGACGCCGACGAGCGCGCCGCCGAAGGCTGCGAACTCGTGCTCGTCCTCGGCGGCGACGGGACGTTCCTTCGCGCCGCCGAACTCGCTCGCAACGTCGAAATACCGGTGCTGGGCGTCAATCTCGGCCGTATCGGCTTCCTCGCCGAAGCCGAGGCCGATCACATCGACACCGTGCTCGAGCACGTCATCAATCGGGACTATCGCGTCGAGGAACGCATGACTCTTGACGTCGTCGTCCGCGTCAAGGGCGAAACCGTGGATCGCGGCTGGGCGCTGAACGAGGCGAGCCTCGAAAAAGGCCCGCGGCTCGGGGTGCTGGGGGCGGTACTCGAGGTCGACGGCCGTCCGGTGTCGTCGTTCGGCTGCGACGGCGTGCTGGTCGCGACGCCGACCGGGTCCACCGCGTGGGCGTTCTCTGCCGGCGGGCCGATCGTATGGCCGGACCTGGAAGCAATCCTGGTGGTGCCCAACAACGCTCACGCATTGTTCGCGCGGCCCATGGTGACCAGTCCGGACGCCGCCATCGCCATCGAGATCGAGGCGGATGGGCATGACGCGCTGGTGTTCTGCGACGGTCGCCGCGAGATGATCGTGCCCGCGGGCGGCCGGTTGGAGGTGACGCGCTGTGGCACCCCGCTCAAGTGGGTGCGACTGGACAGCGCGCCGTTCACCGACCGCCTCGTGCGCAAGTTCCGGTTGCCGGTCACGGGGTGGCGCGGACAGTAGTGCTAGCCGAAATCCGTATCGAGTCTCTGGGTGCCATCAGCACCGCGACAGCCGAGTTCGATCGCGGGTTCACGGTGCTGACAGGCGAGACCGGTACCGGCAAGACCATGGTCGTGACGGGCCTTCACCTGCTCGGCGGTGCCCGCGCCGACGCCACCCGGGTGCGCTCGGGCGCCGATCGTGCGGTGGTCGAAGGGCGTTTCACCACAACCGAACTCGGTGACGGCGTGGCCGCCCACGTCGACGGGATACTCGACTCGTCGGGTGCAGAACGCGACGACGACGGCAGCGTCATCGCCGCGCGGTCCGTCAGCCGCGACGGGCCGTCGCGGGCCTACCTCGGCGGCCGCAGCGTGCCCGCCAAGTCGCTGAGTACGTTCACCACCGAACTGCTTGCGCTGCACGGCCAGAACGACCAACTACGGCTGATGCGGCCCGAGGAACAACGGGCGGCCCTGGACCGCTTCGTCGACGTCGAGTCACAGCTGAAGCGCTATCGACGGGTGCGCGACGACTGGCTCGAGGCCCGCCGCGATCTGGCCGACCGCAAGCAACGGGCGCGCGAACTGGCGCAGGAAGCCGACCGGCTCAAGTTCGGGCTCAACGAAATCGACACCGTCGCACCGGAACCCGGCGAGGATGACGCACTCGTCGACGATATCCGCCGGCTATCGGAACTCGACGCGCTGCGCGAGGCCGCGCAAACGACACGCGCGGCACTCTCCGGTCTGGATGACGATTCGTCGACGGATACATCGGCCGCCAACAGCGTCGGACACGCGAAGTCGGTATTGGAGGCCACCGATGACTCGGCATTGCGAGCGCTGGCCGAGCAGCTTGCCGGTGCGCTGGCCGTCCTCACCGACGTCTCGACCGAACTCGGCAACTATCTGGCCGAATTGCCCAGCGACGCGAGCACTTTGGAGGCCAAGCTGACCCGGCAGGGCGAGCTGCGCACGTTGACCCGCAAGTACGCCGCCGACATCGACGGTGTGCTGCAATGGGCGCACGAATCCCGCGAACGTTTGGCGCAGCTCGACGTGTCCGAGGAGGCGCTCGCCGAACTCGAGCAGCGCGTCGACGAGCTGGAGGCCAAGGTCGTCAGCGCCGCAACCGAACTCACAAAGGCGCGGACGAAGGCCGCCAAGGGTCTCGCAAAGGCGGTGACGGCCGAGCTGACGGGCCTGGCCATGGCCGACGCGGAGTTCACGGTCTCGGTCGCCAGCATCCCGGCGCGCGCGGACGACTCCGCACCGCTGACCCTGCCGTCGGGTGCGACGGTCCACGCCGGGCACGACGGTGTCGACGCCGTCGAGTTCGGCTTCGCCGCACACCGGGGCACCGACGTGTTGCCACTGAGCAAGAGCGCGTCGGGCGGCGAGCTGTCCCGGGTCATGTTGGCGCTTGAGGTGGTGCTGGCGGCCTCTGCCGAGGGCACCACGATGGTCTTCGACGAGGTCGACGCCGGCGTGGGTGGTCGTGCCGCTGTGCAGATCGGGCGGCGGCTGGCCCGGTTGGCACGGACGCACCAAGTCATCGTCGTCACGCACCTGCCACAGGTCGCCGCCTACGCCGACGTCCACCTCGTGGTCGACAGCGGTGGACGGAACAAGTCCAGCGGGGTGCGCCGCCTCGACGATGACGACCGCGTCGCCGAACTGGCGCGGATGCTGGCCGGACTGGGGGAGTCCGACAGCGGCCGGGCGCACGCCCGTGAGCTCCTCGATGCTGCGCAGGGCGACCGCGCGGAGTGAGTCAGGGACTACCCCGAAACACCCCTGTGTCAGAGCAAAGAAAAGGTCCCGAGATCAAAATTGCGGTTCCGCGCCATGCGGATGGCTTCAGACATCACAGTTGTGTCAGGCGCTGTGTGGTGTTTCAGGTGCGGCAGGGCTCTCCCCATCCGTGACAGCCCGATCGTTTGCGCGGAGTTCTGGCCGTGAAGCCACGGCCAAGGCAGATGATTCGCTGATGCCGAACCGCTGGTGCAAGCGCGCCAGCGTGCCGGCGCCTACCAGTTCACCCGGGGCGGAAGTCGCTTAGACGCAAGGTATCTCAGTCGCACTTTTGGTTCGGACTGCATCCAGCTCATGAACCAATGATCTGAAGACTTGCTTCCGGACGATCTCAGCACGCGGCACATAGACGATCGGAATCCAATCCTCCGCCAGCACCCGCCAGAAGTTGTTCAGCAGCTTGCCGTCGTGAGGCCAGTTCTTCGGAAGGTTGTCTCGCAAAAGCGCAGCAGCCTCTCCAGCCGTGTGGAACAGCTGGTCTATCAGATCGAATGACGACCGCAGTCTGAATAGCGACGCGGCGAACTGTCTACCGATCTCGTCTACTTCGTGCTGGACTCGCTGCATGCTTCCTACCAGCGCGGTGATCGTACGCATGTGGGTCAGGTTTAGCTCTTCAGGCGGAATGTCGGGTGCGTTGCCCATGACATGGGTATCGGACGAAGAGGTGTGCCACTGGTCAGTCGAGTGTGGATTTTCCTCGGTTCGCAGCACGGATGGCGGAGGTTACGCCGCGATGCGCGCCGGGCACGGCGCCGCGGTGCTCGCGAATCCTGTCCGTGTTTGACAGCCGCTGGAATCCTCGCGCAGAGTGAACGCATGAGCCTGTCAGACAGCTGGACAGCCCGGCCCTCGGCGATCAACCGCCAGAACGCGGCTGAGGCGATCTTCGAGGACCTCCGCGGAGCCATCGAGTCTGGAGAGCTTTCGATAGGAACACGTCTCCCCTCCGAAGCCGCGCTGGCAGAACGCTACGGCGTCAGTCGTCCGATCGTGCGAGAAGCACTGCGCTCGGCACAAACCTTGGGGTTGACTCAAACCCGTACTGGTAGTGGCACTTTTGTGATTGCAGCCGCACCGTCACCGGAAATCACGTAC
>JBKOYU010000705.1:0-3163 GCA_046725575.1 Actinomycetota bacterium
CAACGAGGGTGTCATCACCGTCGAGGAGTCCAACACCTTCGGCCTGCAGCTGGAGCTCACCGAGGGCATGCGCTTCGACAAGGGCTACATCTCGGGTTACTTCGTCACCGACGCCGAGCGTCAGGAAGCGGTCCTCGAGGAGCCGTACATCCTGCTCGTGTCGTCGAAGGTGTCGACGGTCAAGGATCTGCTGCCGCTGCTGGAGAAGGTCATCCAGTCCGGCAAGGCGCTGCTGATCATCGCCGAGGACGTCGAGGGTGAGGCGCTGTCCACCCTGGTCGTCAACAAGATCCGCGGCACCTTCAAGTCTGTGGCCGTCAAGGCCCCGGGCTTCGGTGACCGCCGCAAGGCGATGCTGCAGGACATGGCCATCCTCACCGGTGGTCAGGTCATCAGCGAAGAGGTCGGTCTCTCGCTGGAGAACGCCGATGTCTCGCTGCTGGGCAAGGCTCGCAAGGTCGTCGTGACCAAGGACGAGACCACCATCGTCGAGGGCGCCGGTGACACTGAGGCCATCGCAGGCCGCGTTGCGCAGATCCGCAGCGAGATCGAGAACAGCGACTCCGATTACGACCGCGAGAAGCTGCAGGAGCGCCTGGCCAAGCTGGCCGGCGGTGTTGCGGTGATCAAGGCCGGCGCTGCCACCGAGGTGGAGCTCAAGGAGCGCAAGCACCGCATCGAGGACGCGGTCCGCAACGCCAAGGCCGCGGTCGAGGAGGGCATCGTCAGCGGTGGCGGCGTCGCCCTGCTGCAGGCCGCCCCGGCGCTTGACGAGCTCACGCTCGAGGGCGACGAGGCCACCGGTGCGAACATCGTCCGCGTGGCGCTGGAGGCTCCGCTGAAGCAGATCGCCTTCAACTCCGGCCTGGAGCCGGGCGTTGTCGCCGAGAAGGTCCGCAACTCGGCTGCCGGTACCGGCCTGAACGCGCAGACCGGTGTATACGAGGATCTGCTGAAGGCTGGCGTGGCAGACCCGGTCAAGGTGACGCGTTCGGCGCTGCAGAACGCGGCGTCCATCGCGGCGCTGTTCCTGACCACCGAGGCGGTCGTTGCCGAAAAGCCGGAAAAGGCTGCCCCGGCCATGCCGGGCGGCGACGGCGGCATGGGCGGCATGGACTTCTAAGTCCTTACGCACGAAAAGATCCCGGCTCCCCACCCGATATGGGCGGGGAGCCGGGCTTTTTCGTGTCTGTGGGGCGAGTGGCCAGTTATGCCACGCGTTTTCGCGAATGGCGTGCAATAAGTGGCCACTCGCCGCTAGAGAATCAGCTTTCGAGTGGCACGCAGTCGTCCTTGCAGCCGGGTTTCGTCGCAGCCCCCGGCGCCGCGGGGCGGTGCAGGACCGCACGGCTGGGCACGACCTTCAGCGCGGTATCAGTCGGTTGGCCTTGGCCGTCGACGATCAGCGTGTAGCCGCCGGGTTCGCGCGGGGGCCAGACGACCGTGACGCCGTCGTGGTGGGCGACGTTTTTGCGCGTGCTATTGCCGATCGAACCGACGTCGATCACGCCAGCCGTGAGAAGAGGCTGCACCGCCACGGTGTGCGCGCTGTAGTCGTCGCCGACAGTGATCAGATAGGCGAACGTGAAGTCGGCCAGCGCGTCAGCCAGCTGGTCGAGATCTACCTTGACACTCATGCCGTGAGGATACGGCGGGTTGGCCACTCGCTGTCAGGTTCGCTTCCTACACCGCGGGGCATGAGGCGCTGGCCTAATGCCGCGGCGACAGTCGTTGCGATGGTCATCTGCGGGCCCGTGCCCGCGGCTGCCGCCCAGTCCATCCCGACACCTGCGCACATCGTGATCGTCGTCGAGGAGAATCACTCCAGCGCCAACGTGATCGGCAACAAGTCCGCGCGCGTCGCAAATCATTCCGTAGTGTGCGCCGCCGTCGCCGAGGCCCAGCACGACGTCATCGCGACGGATCAACTCGCCGACGGTGTCGAGCGAGTTGTTCTCGAAGTTCGCCATCGCCACCAGCAGCGAGGTACTCGGGGAACGTCTCCCAATCCCACGGCAGGCCGTCGACCATCACCACGCCGGGGATGTCCTCAACGCCTGCCATCACGTCGACAAGCACCTCGTGGTCCTCGCGGCGGCATGGCGCGAAGCCGACGCCGCAGTTGCCCATCACCGCTGTCGTCACGCCATGTGCCGACGACGGGGTCATGCGGTCCGACCAGATGGCCTGCCCGTCGTAGTGCGTGTGCAGGTCGATGAAACCCGGCGTGACGAGCAGGCCCGTCGCGTCGATCTCGCGCGTCCCGGAACCTTCAACCGCGCCGACGGCCGCGATCACGCCATCGGAGACGGCGACGTCGCCGATATAGGGCTCGCCGCCGAGGCCGTCGACGATGGTGCCGTTGCGGATGATCAAGTCGTACGCCATCAGCTGAATGTACGGCTGTGTCGGCGCTCCATGCCAGGATGAGCCCGTGATTGACCACTTCGGACTGAACTGCGCGGACTGGGAAAAGTCGAAAGCCTTCTACGACAAGGTGCTCGGCGTGCTGGGCTACACCCGGCAGATGGACTATCAGGTCGCCATCGGATACGGCAAAGACGGCAAGCCCGACTTCTGGATCGCCGACATGAACGCGGGCGACGCTGCGGGGCCGAACCGCGAAATCCACGTCGCCTTCCAGGCCAAAGACACCGACGCGGTCAAGGCGTTCTACGGCGCGGCGCTCGAGCAGGGTGCCGAATCACTCCACGCGCCGCGGCTCTGGCCGGAGTATCACCCTGGCTACTTCGGCGCGTTCGTCCGTGACCCGGACGGCAACAACGTCGAGGCCGTCTTCCACGGCGCGCAGCCCGACGCCTAGACCCCTATCGCGTCGGAGTACTTGTCGCGCAACGCTTCCCAACCGTGGGCTTCGGCGTCCTGACCGACCACCCTCGGTCGGTCCATGCCGTCAGTCCTCGGTTCCCACCGTGACCTTGGCCGTTTCGACCCGTTCGCCACGTGCACGTCGGATCAGCCACGGCAGGTAGGGCACGACGAAGGCGACGACGGCGAGCGCCAGCACAATCGCCGACGTCGGGCGGGTGACGAAGACGGTCCAGTCCCCGTTGGATGCGGTCAGCGCGCGTCGGAGTTGGCTCTCCAGGCTCGGGCCGAGGATCGCGCCGAGGATGACCGGGGCGATCGGGAAGTCGTAGAG
>JBKOYU010000991.1:0-1740 GCA_046725575.1 Actinomycetota bacterium
GCGGAAACCGGCGTCGGCGATGGCGATCACCTCGGCGTCGAGCGCCGGGTCGTCGACTCCGATCGCCTCCACGCCCACCTGCTGCAGCTGCCGGTAGCGGCCGGCCTGCGGACGCTCGTAGCGGAAGAACGGCCCGGCGTAGCAGAGCTTCACGGGCAGCGGCCCGCGGTCGAGGCCGTGCTCGATCACCGCACGCACAACACCCGCGGTGCCCTCCGGGCGCAGCGTCACCGAGCGGTCTCCGCGGTCGGCGAAGGTGTACATCTCCTTGGACACCACGTCGGTGGACTCGCCCACACCGCGGGCGAACAGCGTGGTGTCTTCGAAGATCGGCAGCTCGATATCGCCATAGCCGGCGCGACGGGCGGCGTCGAGCAGGCCGTCGCGCACGCCGACGAACTGAGCCGAATCGGGCGGCAGGTAATCCGGGACGCCCTTGGGCGCCTGAAATTCGGTCACTAGGTCAAGCCTTCGAGGAACGGGTTGGTGCGGCGTTCGAAGCCGATCGTGGTCTTTTCGCCGTGCCCCGGTAGTACCACGGTGTCGTCGTCGAGCACCAACAGTTTTGTCACGATCGAGCCGAGCAGGTCGCGGCCGCTGCCGCCGGGTAGATCGGTGCGGCCCACCGACTGGCGGAACAAGGTGTCGCCGCTGAAGACGACCTCCTCCGGTCCATCCGAGACCCGGAACACGACGGAGCCTCGCGTGTGTCCGGGCGTGTGGTCGACGGTCACCGTCACATCACCCACTTCTACCTTGTCGCCGTCGCGGTCCAGCTCGACGACCTGTTTGGGCTCACGGAACAGCGCGCCGAACGCGATCTGGGCCAGCCGGGGCCCGAAATCCTTGATCGGATCGATCAGCATGAACCGGTCTTCGGGATGGATGTAAGCCGGGCAGCCGTACATGTCGGCCACCTTCTGCGCCGACCAGATGTGGTCGACGTGCCCATGCGTCAGCAGCACCGCCGCCGGCGTGAGGTGGTTCTCGTCGAGGATCTGCCTCAGCGGTCCCATCGCCCGTTGGCCCGGGTCGACGATGACCGCGTCGGCGCCGGTCCGCTTGGCCAGCACGTAGCAATTGCACGCCAACATGCCTGCCGGGAATCCGGTGATCAACACGGCGTCCAGTGTCCCATCCTCGCTTCACGTGGGTCGCGACCCCCGCATTCAGCAACGCCTGGCACACTCGTTGCCGACCGACGAGATCATGAGGAGGACAGCGGCGGTGCCGACAAATGAACAACGGCGTGCAACGGCCAAGCGCAAACTCGAGCGGCAGCTGGAGCGCCGGGCAGCGAAGGAACGCAAGCGCCGCATCTACATGATCGTCGGATCCGCCGTGGCCGCGATCGTCGTGATCGGCGCGATCGTGGCGACCATCGTCGTCACGAACCGCGACTCCGGCAGCCAGACCGCGTCGGCGGCCACGACCACGCCGACATCCGCCACCAGCGCAGCCCCGTCGGGGCCGGGACAGCTGCCCGCCTTCGCAGCCCCGGCCAACCTGGGCGCCAACTGCCAGTACCCCGCTTCTCCCGATAAGGCGAGCAAGCCCGTCAATCCGCCCCGCACCGGCAAGGTGCCAACGGATCCGGCGCAGGTCAGCGCCAGCATGACGACCAACCAGGGCAACATCGGGCTGCAGCTCGACAACGCCAAGTCACCGTGCACGGTCAACAGCTTCGCCAGCCTGGCCCAGCAGGGGTTCTTCAACGACACCCTCTGCCACCGGCTGACC
>JBKOYU010000175.1:0-37576 GCA_046725575.1 Actinomycetota bacterium
GCTCAGTTCGTTGAGGCTGATCTGGCCGACCGGCATGGTCTCCAGCATCGACGATGCGGTGTCCAGGATGCCTCGTCGGCGGATCTCGCGGTGCTCCTCGCTTCGTGCCCGTTGAAACGTCATGAACCGTTACCGGTCAGAACCTACGGGTGACGGGCGGAGCGTGACGTTCCGACGTTGGGGCGGCGCTGTCCTTTGGGCTTGCAACGAGGTCCCTAGTCCCCGTCGACCTCCGGAGTGCCGAGTGCCGCACATTGGCCGCAGCGAATGTTGTTGTTGTCGTGGCTAATTGCCATCATGATGCTTTCGCGGCGGCGCCGAGCCCGAAAGGGACGAGAAGACCCCACCTATCCCGCAGGCCGCGACCCGGTGAAAATTACGCCCGCGGCGTGGGGCCGGTGCGTGAATTTCGCTAACAGACGTAGATATTCGCTAGTCCGCGGTCGTAGCCGATGTGACCGCACCTACATGACAGGAGTGCCATCTCATGGTAGAGATCAGCGCGTCCAGCACCGTCTTGATTGACGCCCCGCCGGAGCACGTGCTGGCGGCGGTGGCCGACTATGTGACCGTTCGTCCGAAGATCCTGTCCCCGCATTTCAGCGGCTACCGGGTGCTTCAGGGCGGACGGGGTGCGGGCACCGTTGCCACCTGGAAGTTGCAGGCGACGAAGTTGCGTTTGGTCGACGTCAAGATCACCGTCAACGTGGCAGGCATGACCGTCAGCGAGAAAGACGTGAACTTGTCGATGATCACCAACTGGACGGTCGCTCCGTCCGGGGCCGCGTCGTCGGTGTCGGTGAAGACGTCGTGGCAGGGCTCAGGCGGTATCAGGGGTCTCTTCGAAAAGATTTTTGCGCCGCTGGGTCTGCGCAAGATTCAAGACGAACTGGTCGTGAACCTGAAGAAGGAGGTGGAGCGCCGGTAAGCGGCCTAACGTTCAACAGTGAGAAGGGATTTCGCACCACCAAGCCGACCTTGGCCGCGGCGTCGCTGCGACTCCGGGGTGCGGGAGTCGGCCAGACGCAATTCCCTTCGCGGCAACGCACGCAGGCGAGGGATAACACCCAAAGCGCTCGCTCTCGTGGCTGTCGGATATCCACGATCTGCTTTAACCGTTACAGCTTTAGCCAATTATCGGCCAGCCGGA
This sequence comes from Actinomycetota bacterium, assembly GCA_046725575.1. GTDB lineage: Bacteria > Actinomycetota > Actinomycetes > Mycobacteriales > Mycobacteriaceae > Mycobacterium. The sequence continues at coordinate 1,151 of JBKOYU010000175.1, forward strand.
ACAGGTTGGCTCGCATCGCAGTTGGAGTGACTCATGACAAACATCAAACCCAACCTCGGCCGGTTTGGCGTATTCGGAACAGGCGTGACCCCCGACCAAGCGAAAGACATTGAGGCGCTGGGCTACGGCGCCGTCTGGGTGGCCGGCTCCCCGCCTGCCGAGCTGGACTGGGTGGAACCGATCCTGGACAACACCACCACGCTGCAAGTGGCGACGGGCGTTATCAACATCTGGAGCGCGGACGCGGGACGGGTCGCTGAGTCGTTCCATCGAATCGAGAAAGCCCATCCCGGCCGCTTCTTGCTCGGTATTGGCGTCGGCCACCCCGAGGCGGACGAGGAATTCCGCAAGCCGATCGACGCGATCAATGACTACCTCGACAAGCTCGATGAATACGGAGTGCCGAAGGGGTCGTCGCGTGCTCGCTGCGCTGGGACCCCAACTGCTCAAGCTGTCCGCGCGCCGCACGGCCGGTACGCATCCGGCTAACACCACACCCGAGCACACCGCACAAGCGCGGCAGGCGCTCGGCCCCGACGCGTTCATCGCACCCGCGCACAAGGCCGTGTTGACCACCGATGCCGAGAAAGCACGCGCAGTGGCCCCCACGGCACTCTACATTTACCTCGACCTCACCAATTACCTCAACAGCTTGAAGCGACTCGGCTTCACTGACGACGAACCTCACCAAGCCCGGCAGCGACCGCCTCGTCGATGCACTCATCGCCCGGCAGCGACCGCCTCGTCGATGCACTCATCGCCCACGGCAGCACTGAGGCCATCGCGACGCGCCTCACCGAGCACCTCGACGCCGGCGCCGACCATGTACCTGTGCAAGTGCTCACCGAACCTGAAAACCTCGTCGCGGCACTCACCGAATTGGCCGGACCATTCGGCCTGAGATAAGACTAAGGGCGACTCGCTGCCGTACCGCAAGTCTGTATCAACATCCGTGCTCCGCAATTCAATTGGCCGTCTATGCCATTCCGGGTCATCAGTCAACTGGCAATTTCACGCACTAATGGCCGAGAATGGTGTCACCCGACAGAGCCCGGCTGAGACCGCTGAGCTCGGCGAAGCAATCCGATCCGCCATTCGGTGACACCCCTCCTTTGATGCTTCTCAGCCGACGCTTGGGCCGAGGCCGGGAACGATGTCGTTGAGGCTGAAGGTTACTGGGCGCTCGAGTTGGGAGTAGGTGCATGAGCGAGGGTCGCGCTCGGGCCGCCAACGCTTGAATTGGGCAGTGTGGCGGAACCTCTCACCTTCCATGTAGTCGTAACGAACCTCGACCACCCGCTCGGGTCTCAGCGGTACGAATGAAAGGTCCTTCCCGGCGTTCCAACGCGAGCCTTCGTTCTTGCGTGGGGTGCGTTGGCCAGCTTCGTGAGCGGCCCAGTCCCACGGGTGGCCGTCGAAGCTGGTAACGAGCGGCTGCAGCTCTGTGAACAGGTGCCGCCGGGTCGCCATCGGAAAGGCGCCGATGACGCCGACCGATGCCAGTGTGCCGTCGTCCTTGTACAGCCCGAGCAGCAGCGAGCCGATCGCGTCGTCACCGGACTTGTGCACGCGGTAGCCGGCAACCACGCAGTCGGCGGTCCGCTCGTGCTTGATCTTGAACATGACGCGCTTGTCCGGCTGATAGGTGATCGTCAGCGGTTTGGCGATCAGCCCATCGAGCCCGGCACCCTCGAACTCGTCGAACCAACGCTGCGCGGTCGCCAGGTCCGTGGTCGCCGGCGTGACATGGATCGAGGGGGCGGCGTCGGCCAGTGCGTCGACCAGGGCGGCGCGGCGCTCGCTGAACGGCCGCCCGGTGTAGTCGTCGTCATCGAGGGCGAGCAGGTCGAAGGCGATGAACGAGGCGGGTATCCGCTCGGCGAGCATGCGTACCCGCGACGCAGCCGGGTGCAGCCGCAGCTGCAGCGCCTCGAAGTCCAAGCCGTGGTCGGTGGCGATGACGATCTCACCGTCGATGACGCAACGCTGCGGCAGCTCGGCCGTGACTGCTTCTACCAGCTCCGGGAAGTATCGAGTCATCGGTCGTTCGTTGCGGCTGCCCAGCTCCACCTCGTCGCGATCGCGAAAACAGATCGTCCGGAACCCGTCCCACTTCGGCTCGTAGGAGGCGCCGGGCGGGATCGAGCGAACTGGTTTGGCCAACATCGGCGACACCGGCGGCATCACAGGCAGCTTCACCGCCTCATTCTCGCCCGCCGATGACATTGCCCGGGCTCGGCGGTCTACGTGAGTATGGAAACCGTGGACCTCCCCGTACTGCCGCCGCTCGAGCCGATGCTGGCCAAGGCCCAGGCCAAGATTCCACCCGACCCGGGGGTGTGGTCCTACGAGCCGAAATGGGACGGCTTCCGTGCTCTGGTCTTCCGCGATGGCGACAAGGTCGTCATTCAGTCGCGCAACGGTAAGGAGCTCGGCCGCTACTTCCCCGAGCTGGAGCAGGCGCTGCGTGACGAGCTCGCGCCGCGTTGCGTGCTCGACGGGGAGGTGGTCGTGCCGCGCGAGATCGGCGGGCGCATCAGGCTGGACTGGGAATCGCTGTCGCAGCGCATTCACCCCGCCGCGAGCCGGATCAAGATGCTGGCCGAGCAGACGCCCGCACACTTCATCGGCTTCGACGCGCTCGCGACTGGCGACACGTCGCTGATGGGGGAGCCGTTCCGGGTCCGTCGGCAGGCGCTATCCGAGGCGGTGAGCGAGAAGCAGTGGTGCCACGTCACCCGCACCACCGAGGATCCCGACCAGGGCGCGCAGTGGGTCGATACGTTCGAGGGCGCAGGGCTTGACGGGGTGATCGCGAAGAGGCTCGATGGCCCATATCTGCCGGGCAAGCGGGAGATGGTCAAGGTCAAGCACGCCCGCGACGCCGACTGCGTGGCCATCGGCTACCGCATCCACAAGAGCGGCGAGGGCGTCGGGTCGATTCTGCTTGGGCTGTACCGCGACGACGGCGAACTGCAGATGGTCGGCGGCGCTGCGTCATTCACCGCCAAGGACCGGCTCAAGCTACTGGCCGACCTCGAGCCGCTACGCGAGGGCGACGAGGCGGTCGACGGGGCGCCGAGCCGGTGGAACTCCGCGGCCGACAAGCGGTGGATCCCGGTGCGCCCCGAGAAGGTGTGCGAGGTGGCTTACGACCAGATGGAGGGAAACACCGTGCACGGCCAACGATTTCGGCATGCGGTGAAGTTCATGCGGTGGCGGCCGGACCGCGATCCGGAAAGCTGCACCTTCGAGCAGCTCGAGGTGCCCCTGAACTACGACCTCTACGACGTGTTGGAGTCCTGAAATGGCAACGCCTGCAGAGGAACTCGATGTCGATGGGGTAAAGGTCCGGCTGACCAACCCGGATAAGGTGTACTTCCGGAAGCTGGGCTCCGCCGGCACGAAGCGCAAGCTCGTCGAGTATTACCTGGCCGTCGCAAGTGGTCCCATGCTAACGGCGCTGCGGGATCGGCCGACGCATCTGCAGCGGTTTCCCGACGGCATCGATGGCGAGGAGATCTATCAGAAGCGAATTCCGCAGCACGCCCCGAACTACCTGGAGACGTGCCGGGTGACGTTTCCGTCCGGCCGCACCGCCGACGCGCTGAAGGTGACGCACCCGTCGGCGATCGTGTGGGCGGCGCAGATGGGCACCATCACGCTGCATCCGTGGCAGGTGCGCTGCCCGGACACCGAGCATCCCGACGAGCTGCGCATCGACCTGGATCCGCAGCCGGGGACGGGTTTCAAGGAGTCCAGCGCGATCGCGGTCGACGTCCTCAAGCCGATCCTCGACGAGCTCGGCCTGGTCGGATACCCGAAGACTTCCGGTGGCCGCGGTGTGCACGTGTTCCTGCGGATCAAGACGGACTGGGATTTCATTGCGGTGCGCCGGGCGGGTATCGCGCTGGCGCGTGAGGTGGAGCGGCGTGCGCCCGATGCGGTGACCACGTCGTGGTGGAAAGAAGAGCGCGGCAACCGCCTCTTCATCGACTACAACCAGAACGCGCGTGACCGCACCTTCGCGTCGGCGTACTCGGCGCGCAAGACGCCGATCGCGACCGTGTCGATGCCCCTGTCGTGGGAGGAGCTGCGCGACGCGGACCCCGACGACTACACCATCGCCACCGCGCCAGCCGTGGTGGCCGGGCGCGACGACCCGTGGGCCGAGATCGATTCCCAGGCACAGTCACTCGAGCCGCTGCTGGAGATGGTCAAGGCCGATGAGGAACGGGGGCTGGGCGACCTGCCGTATCCGCCGAACTATCCGAAGATGCCGGGCGAGCCGCCTCGCGTGCAGCCCAGCAAGAAGGTGGCGGCGAATTGGGACGACGAGGGCAACCCGGTGAGCCGCGACACCGACCGGAAGAAGACGTGAACTCTCCTACAACAGATGCAAGGCGTCGTCACGACCCGGACGTTCGCGGCTTCGCGAGTGACAACTACGCGGGTGTTCACCCTGAGGTGCTCGCCGCTCTCGCGCTGGCCAACGGCGGGCATCAGGTCGCCTACGGTGACGACGCATACACCGAGAACCTGCAGGGCATCATCCGCGACCACTTCGGCGCGACCGCCGAGGCATTCCCGGTCTTCAACGGCACGGGTGCGAATGTGGTTGCGCTGCAAGCGGTCACCGATCGCTGGGGTGCCGTTGTGTGTGCCGAGAGTGCGCACATCAACGTCGACGAGTGCGGCGCGCCTGAGCGGATGGGCGGGCTCAAGTTGTTGACCGTTCCCACGCCCGACGGCAAGCTCACGCCGGAGCTGATCGACCGGCAGGCCTGGGGCTGGGCCGACGAACACCGGGCCATGCCGCAGGTCGTCTCCATCACACAGAGCACCGAGCTGGGCACGCTGTATACGCCGGAAGAGATCCGAGTGATCTGCGAACAGGCGCACGCCCGGGGTATGAGGGTGCACGTGGACGGCTCGCGGATCGCCAACGCCGGCGCTTCACTGGGCATGCCGATCAGCGTGTTCACCTCTGACGTCGGCGTGGACATCCTGTCGATGGGCGGCACCAAGAACGGTGCGCTGTTGGGCGAGGCGGTCGTTGTACTCAATCAGGATGCCGTCACCCACATGAAGCACCTCCGCAAGCTGTCGATGCAGCTGCACTCCAAGATGCGCTTCGTCTCCGTGCAGCTGGAGGCGCTGCTGGCCAAGGACCTGTGGCTGCGTAACGCCAGGCACGCGAACGAGATGGCCCGGCGCCTCGCCGACGCGGTGCGCGCGATCGACGGAGTGCGGGTCCTTCATCCCGTGCAGGCCAACGCGGTCTTCGCTCGGCTGCCGCACGACGTCAGCGTGCGGCTGCAGAAGCGCGTCCGGTTCTATTTCTGGGACGAGGCGGCCGGCGACGTCCGCTGGATGTGCTCGTTCGACACCACCGAGGCCGATGTCGACGCCTTCGTCGCGGCCCTCAAGGAGGAGATGGCGCGCTAGCCAGGCGTAGCAGGTCGTCGGCGTTGCGGTGCGCGACTCGTGCCGCGATCGTTCTCACCGTCTTCCTGGGGCGCCGGCGTCCGCAGCACTGACGGCACTCGGCTCCACGCGTCGTGAGGGCGCGGGCGGCTACCCGGGTGCAACGATCGACGGACACCGACGTTCGAAGTAGCCTGGGGGCCCGATGCAGACCATCCGCAAATTGCTCGCAGCGCTCGCGATCGTCGCGCTGCTTGTCGGCGGCATCAGCATCGCGGTGGCCCTGATCTTCGGCGACCACTCGAAACCTCCACCGGCCACCACGCCGCGAACGACACTGGCCCCGCCGCCACCCTCCGTACCCACACCCAAGGAGTTCACGATCAACGTGGTCGTCACCGAGCAGAACTGTGAACCAGGTCCAGGTTGTGCCTACAAGTACACGATCGAGCCGAAATACGTTGGCTTCCATCCATTGCCGACCACCCCGTTCACCGTCAAATACGAGGTGCAGGGTGGCAACCAGCCGCAGCCCGGTGAGTTCACCGTCGAAGGCAATGAGGCCAAGATCCTCAAGGACGTGATCATCGAGGGACCGCCGGCCGCCCGACTGCAGGCGGTGGTACTGCAGGTGATCGGCTGAATATTGCGAATCCGTATGCTGCCATCGCCAACGGTGGCAGCATCGACGACACCCAGTTCCTGTCCGGCGAGCTGGCACAGGGTCTGATCGGAAATCCGAAGCCGTGGCCGGACCTGAACATCGTCGTGCCCATGCCGTTCCATCTCGGCTATCACGAATCGCCGATTCCCGGACTACTCAAAGGTTTTGGCCACATCGGCCTTGGCGGCACCCTCGGGTGGGCCGACCCGGCGTCCGGCAGCGCGTTCGCGTTCGTCCACAACCGGCTGTTGACCCCGATGGTGCTCGACATGGCCTCGTTCGCCGGGCTGGCCCGGCCGATGCGCAATGCCATCACCGCAGCGCGGCATGCCGGGCCTCTCGCGGTGCCGAGGTACGGTGCGCGCTACCGACACGCCGGCCAGCAAGCCCCCAAGAAGCGGCTCGCCGGACGCCGCTAACCTGCCCGCCCGCTGTGGCCCGAATTCGCCGGACGCATCGCGGGTTTGGTCGAGCGCGTCGAACGTCAGGCCTGAGCGACGACTCCGCGCGGCAGGATCAGCGGCAGGTCGTTGTAGGTGACGATGCCCGGCGCAGCGGCGACGACGGCGGGTATCGCGTTCAGCGGCGGCGTCGCGGTCATGATGTGGCCCAGCACCATGAACTCTTCCAGGGTGGTGGCCTCGAAATCCGGTGGCGGCAGGAAGCCGACCGTCATCGTCACGGTCGGCCTGCCCGCGACCTCGATGACCCAGCCGTCCTGCTCGATCTTCCAATCCGGTTCCAGCGTCTGGCCTTTGCGCCACCCGACGTTGATCTCGGCTCTTGTCTGCCCACCGACGATGCCCTTCCAGCTGGCGTAGACACCGGCGACGCACCCGGCCGGGATGGTCCACGAGCCGAGGTCGAGGTCTTGGGTGGTCTGGGCGTATTCGGCGTCGCAGCGGACCTCGTCGAATTCGATACCCAGGGCGTCGCCGACCATTCGCACCGCCTCGCCGAACACACCGGTGCCGTGCGCCGTCATGGTCTGCAGGTCGGGATGGTCGATCGGCTGACCGAAACCGACCGGCTTCTCGGTTTCGGGTGAGTCGTAGAACGTGGTGTCGGCGGCCTCGTTGACGGTGATCTTGTCGACCCGGTCGCAGATGCCTGCCGCCACGATGGACAACTGGTTGACGTAGCCCGGGCTGATGCCCGACCCGAACATCGTCGACCCGCCGCGCCGACACGCATCGGCGATCTTCTCGCGGCCCTCGCCTTGGTTGTGTCCGGTGATGAACGACGCCGTCGCGACGACATTCACGCCCGCTTCGAGGATGCGGACGAGTTCGTCGACGTCGATCCACATCGGGTTGTAGACCACGACGTCGGGTTTGAGCGCGAGCAGCGCGTCGACGTCGTTGGTGGCCTGTATACCCAGCGGCTCTAGCCCGCAGAGCTCGCCGACGTCGCGGCGGGCCTTGTCCTCCGACCAGGCGTAACAGCCGACGAGTTCAAGTGTGGGATTGGCCCCGATGGCCGCCACGGAGCTCTTGCCGACATTTCCCGTCGTCCATTGGACGACCCGATAAGGAGCGGTGTTGTGCACTCGCTCAGCATAGGGTGGCGCGACCGACGGATCGAGGGCTTTGGCTCAACTCACGGGCCGGGCACCAGGGTCGCCTTGCCGGTGCGTTCCTGTCCGCTGCGGTCGATCCATGTCAGGTCCACGACATCGCCGGGATAGTGCCGGTCCAGCACGTAGGTCAGCGTGGTGGCCGAGTCCAGTGTCGTTCCGTCGAGCGTCGTGATCACGTCGCCGACGGAAACGCCTGCCTGTTCGGCCGGACCGCCGCGCATCACGTCGCGCACGATGATTCCCGGCCCGCTGCGCGGCTGGGTGCTGACACCGACGCCGAGCAACACCGGCGGTCCGATGTGCACGGTGCCCGACGCCGCGCCGGACCGGATCTGACCGGCGACGGCCATCGCGTCGTTGATCGGTATCGCGAAACCCTTTCCGGCAGGGCCCATTTGGAAGTTCACCGACGCCGCGGTGACTACGCCGATGACCTGTCCGGCGCCGTTCACCAGCGGCCCGCCGGAGTCTCCCGGCCGCACGTCGGCGGCAACCTCGATCAGCCCGTTGACCTCCTCCGAGCTGCCCGTCAACGTGTCTTCGGCGTTGACGGTCCGGTTGAGCGCGACCACCGGGCCGGTTTCATGGGTCAGGGGAGCGCCGACGCCGCGCGCGTTGCCGAGACCGACTGTCGGCTCGCCCACCACGATCTGTCCCGAGTCGCCGATGGGTGCGGTCGGCAGCCCGCCTGCCCCCCGCAGCTGCAGCACGGCGATGTCGTTCTTGCGGTCATAGCCGACGAGATCGGCCGCGTAGTCGCGCCCGCCCACGGTGCCGGTGATGGAGTTGGCGCCGGCGACGACGTGGTAGTTCGTCAGCACCACGCCGCCGGGATCGATGACGGTTCCTGTTCCGGTTCCGATTGCCTGCTGGTAGTCGATCTTCGTGGTGATCTGGACGACTGCCGCTTCAACGGACGCGGCGGCCCCCGCGATATCTGCGGGAGCGGCCACCGACGGTGCCGGTGCTACCAGCGCCAGGACCGCGACGAGCGCAATCAGCAATGCCGACAGCGGTCGGCCCAGGGGAGATATGCCCATCTGCCTATAGTGCCCGAACTCCGGCGTGCCGAATCCTGGACGGCGACGTCACCGGCGAGCGCCGTCGAGGTGGCGCGGTAGTCCTCCCTAGTCCTCGACAGCGACGCGGCCCCGCAAGCGCCTGCGCCGGCGGTTGCGCAACCTGCCGTTGGTCGACGCCGCTTCACCTGCGTTAGACGCCTCGTCCTCGGTCTTGTCGTCCTCGGCGGCCAGCTCTTCCTGTGCGGTCGGCTCCGGCTCCTCGGCCGTCGACTCCGGCTCCGCGTCTTCAGCGGTGACCTCGGCGGGCTTGTCGTCGGATTCGGACTCCGACCCGTCTTCGGTCTCGGCTTCGGTCGTCGCCTCGTCTTCTGACGCTTCGTCAGCGGCATCTTCTCCGGCGGCCTTGCGCCGACCGCGGCGGCCCCGCTCGGCCTTCTTGGGCTTGAGCGGTTTGGGCGGAGGCGGCGGCAGCTCCGCCACAAAGGCCAGGTAGAACGCGAAGATGCCGAGCAGCGCGATCGCAGCGGCGGCACCGTAGATGCCGAACAGCCACTGACCCGAGCTGTCGACGCTGATCCAGATCTCGCTGATCGCAGTGCCGAGGATCAGCACCCCGGCGAGCACGTGCAGCGCGATGGACGACGTCCTCAGCGTCAAGGCCAGCTGCGGGGTGCCGAACTCCGGTCGGCGGGTGCGCAGCAGCGTGAACACCACCGGAAGGGCCGCCAGCCCGATGAGCGCGCCCGCAACGATGCGCATCGCCATGCCCAGTCCGAACGGCCATTCGCCAGTCAGTTCGTGCCAGCGCGGCAACACGAAGAGGAAGTACAGCGCCGCAGCGACGGCCGAGAACGTTGCGTGCCACAACACTGCGACCCAGCGCCGCATGCTCCTCCTATTGCGTATGGGCCGGGGTGCGACCAGGCCGTCGGCCAGCTGGACGCACCCCGGACCGAGTGCGGAGGATGCGGGATTTGAACCCGCGAGGGCTGTTAACCCAACCCGCGTTCCAGGCGAGCGCCATAGGCCACTAGGCGAATCCTCCGCGGGCCATGGTAACCGACCAGCCTGATGCGCCCGTCGGGTTGCACGTGCCCCAGGTATTACACTCGCTACGGACCCCGCGCGGCGTCTATCCTGTGAACTCCCCCAGGGCCGGAAGGCAGCAAGGGTCAATGGGCTCTGGCGGGTGCGCGGGGTCCCCTCTTCCCGGATCCTGATGTTGGTGGAAGGCGCGCGGTGTCGTTTCAATCCCTCGGCCGTGACGAACTGCAGGCCCAGCACAAGCTTCAGACCCGCAACTACGCGGACCTGCAGGCCAAGGGCCTCAAGCTCGACCTGACCCGCGGCAAGCCGTCACCGGCGCAGCTAGACCTGTCCAATGCGCTGCTGAGTCTTCCGGGAGATGGACGCGACGCCTTCCGGGATGGGGAGGGCACCGACACCCGCAACTACGGCGGCCTGCACGGCCTGCCGGAGCTGCGCGCCATCTTCAGCGAGCTGCTCGGCATCCCGGTGCCCAACCTGCTCGCGGGCAACAACGCCAGCCTCGAGCTGATGCACGACGTGGTGGTGTACTCGATGCTGCACGGCGGCGTCGATTCCGCCCGGCCGTGGATCGCCGAGCCCGCCGTCAAGTTCCTCTGCCCGTCGCCCGGCTACGACCGGCATTTCGCGATCACCGAGAGCCTCGGCATCCAGATGATCACCGTGCCGATGCGCGAGGACGGCCCGGACGTCGACCTGATCGAGGAACTCGTCGCCGCCGACCCCGCCATCAAGGGCATGTGGTGCGTGCCGGTCTACTCGAACCCCACCGGCGTCACATACTCGTGGGACACCGTCCGTCGGCTGGTCCAAATGAAAACGGCCGCAAGCGATTTCCGATTGATGTGGGACAACGCGTATCCCGTGCACACCCTGACCCATGACTTCGTGAAGCAGGTCGACGTGCTCGGGCTGGCCGAGGCGGCGGGCAACCCGAACCGGCCGCTGGTGTTCTCGTCGACGTCCAAGATCACGTTCGCCGGCGCCGGCGTCAGCTTCTTCGCCGGCTCGCTGGGCAACATCGCGTGGTATTTGCAGTACGCAGGCAAGAAGTCCATCGGCCCGGACAAGGTGAACCAGCTGCGACATCTGCGGTTCTTCGGTGACGCCGACGGGGTACGCCTGCAGATGCGACGCCACCAGGCGCTGCTGGCACCGAAGTTCGCGCTGGTGCAGGAGATCCTCACCGACCGGCTCGGCGAGTCGAAGGTCGCGTCGTGGACCGACCCCAAGGGTGGCTACTTCGTCAGCCTCGACGTCTTGCCTGGCACCGCCAAGCGCACCGTGGCGCTGGCCAAGGACGCCGGCATCGCGGTGACGGAGGCGGGCTCGGCGTTCCCGTACCGAAAAGACCCGGAGGACAAGAACATCCGGATCGCGCCGTCGTTCCCCGGGCTGCCCGAGCTGCGCGACGCGATCGACGGCCTGGCCACCTGTGCGCTGCTGTCGGCGACCGAAGCCCTGCTCAAGGACTGACGTGTTCACTCGTCGGCGCGGCTCGGTAGCCTGCTGAGCGTGGCGCTCTACCGCAAGTACCGACCGGCAACCTTCGCCGACGTAGTTGGCCAGGAGCACGTCACCGAACCGCTCTCGACTGCGCTTTCGGCAGGCCGCATCAACCACGCCTTCCTGTTCTCCGGCCCGCGGGGCTGCGGGAAGACGTCCTCGGCGCGCATCCTCGCTCGCTCGCTGAACTGTGCCGACGGCCCCACTCCTACGCCATGCGGGTTATGCGACTCCTGCGTCGCGCTGGCTCCCAACGGTCCGGGCAGCGTCGACGTCGTCGAGCTCGACGCGGCCAGCCACGGCGGCGTGGACGACACCCGCGAGCTACGCGATCGCGCGTTCTACACGCCCGCGCAGGCGCGGTACCGCATCTTCATCATCGACGAGGCCCATATGGTCACCACGGCGGGCTTCAACGCGCTGCTGAAGATCGTCGAGGAGCCGCCGGAGCACCTGATCTTCGTATTCGCGACCACGGAGCCGGAGAAGGTGCTGCCGACCATCCGATCGCGCACTCACCACTACCCGTTCCGGCTGCTGGCGCCGCGGACCATGCGGTCGCTGCTGGAGCGCATCTGCGCCTCCGAGGACGTGACGGTCGACGATGCGGTGTACCCGTTGGTCATTCGGGCCGGGGGTGGGTCGCCCCGCGACACGCTGTCGGTGCTGGATCAGCTGCTGGCCGGTGCCGACGGAAACCGGGTGGAGTACCAGCGGGCGTTGGCGCTGCTTGGCGCGACGGACGTGGCGCTGATCGACGTCGCCGTCGACGCGCTGGCCGCCGGGGACGCCGCGGCGCTGTTCGGCGCGGTCGAGGCGGTGATCGACGCCGGGCACGACCCGCGGCGGTTCGCGATCGACCTGCTGGAACGCTTCCGCGATCTGATCGTGCTGCAGTCGGTGCCCGACGCGATCGCCCGCGGTGTGGTCGACGGGCCGGAGGACGTGCTGGAGCGGATGCGCGATCAGGCCACGCGCATCGGGACCGCAACGCTGACCCGGTACGCCGAGGTGGTGCACGCGGGGCTGGGCGAGATGCGCGGTGCCACCGCGCCGCGGCTGCTGCTCGAGGTGGTGTGCGCGCGGCTGCTGCTGCCGTCGGCCAGCGACACCGAATCGGCGCTGCTGCAGCGCGTCGAACGCATCGAGACGCGGCTGGACATGTCCATCCCGGCCGGTGAGACCGCAGCCTCCCAGTCGGCCGCGCCGCCGAAGCAATATGCGCGGAAAAGCAAGGCGGCGGAGCCGGCGCCTGCGCCCAAGGCCGAACCCAAACCGGTGGCCCAAGCCGAGCCCGAACCGGTGGCCCAAGCCGAGCCCGAACCGGTGGCCAAGGCGGAACCCGAACCCGCGGCTGCGCCCGAGCCGCCGCCATCACCCCCGCCGGTCCGGCCGCCGTCCGACCCTGTGGTCGAGGCCGAAACGCCGACGCCGGGTGGCGAACCCAATGCGGCCGCGGTGCGCAGCATGTGGACCACGGTGCGTGAGAAGGTCCGTCAGCGCAGCCGCACCATCGACGTGATGCTGGCAGGCGCGATTGTGCGCGCCGTCGAGGGCGACACCCTCGTGCTCAGCCACGAGTCCGCGCCGTTGGCCAAACGACTTGTGGAGCAACGTAATTCCGACGTCATCCGCGAGGCGCTCAAGGATGCGCTCGGCGTGGACTGGAAGATCCGGTGCGAAGCGGGCGCCGCGGCACCGGCGGCTGCACCCGAACCTGAAACCGTTGCCCCGGCATCGCCGCGGCGCGACGACGAAGAGGAGGACATGTTGGCGGAGGTCGGGAACGACACCTCCGAGGCTCCGCGGCGCGACCCGGAGGAAGCAGCGCTGGAGCTACTGCAGAACGAGTTGGGCGCCCGTCGCATCGACGGAAGCTAGGCTAGGCCGAAGTTGCGTCGGATGAGATAAGCACTCATCCAAAACGCCGCAACTTCGGGCTAGGGTCGGCTCTACGGCGTCCACCACGGCCGCAACGGCAGGCTGCCGTCGCCGCCGTGCGAGTCGAGCTTGACCGCCAAAACCTGGTGCAGCTGGACGACATTCGTCTCGAAGCCCAGTCGCGACCCGGCCATGTAGAGGCCCCACACCTTCGCGGTAGGAAGCCCGACCTCTTCGACGGCCTCGTCCCAGTGCTCGACGAGATTGCGGCACCAGTCGCGCAACGTCAATGCATAGTGGTGGCGCAGATTCTCTTCGTGCACGACTTCCAGGCCGATGTCCTGCGCCTCGGTGATGATGCGGCCCGAGCCGGTGAGCTCGCCGTCGGGGAAGACGTAGCGGTCAATAAAACCTCCAGCAGCCGCCCCCGTCCGGTTGTCCGGGCGGGTGATGCAGTGGTTGAGCAGCAGCGCGCCGGTGCGCATCTTCGACTTCAGGAAGCGGAAGTACGTCGGATAGTTGTGCACGCCAATGTGTTCCGTCAGTCCAATCGATGACACCGCGTCGAAGCCCGACTCGCGCACGTCGCGGTAGTCACCGTGGCGGACCTCGCCCAGATCGGACAGCCCCTGCTCGGCGATCGCCTTCTGCGCCCAGGTTGCCTGCTCCTTGGACAGCGTGACGCCGATGGCCTTGACGCCGTGCCGGGCCGCGTAGCGCACCATGCCGCCCCAGCCGCAGCCGACGTCGAGCAGCCGATCGCCCGGCTTCAGCCGCAGCTTCTCGAACACCAGCCGGTACTTGTTCTCCTGCGCCTCTTCCAGCGTCGCGTCCGGATGCGGATAGCAGGCGCAGGTGTAGGTCATCGATGGACCAAGTACCCACTCGTAGAACGTGTTTGACACGTCGTAGTGGTGGTGGATCGCCTCGGCGTCACGGGTCCGGCTGTGCCGCAGGCCTTCTGCGATGCGACGCCAGCGGGGCAGTGCCTCCTGCGGCGGCGGGGCGATGGGCATGAGATGCTCGAAGCCGATCGAGCGGACGATGTTGGCCAGCACCCGCGCCGGTGGACGCTTGAAGTCCATCTTGTCTGCGAGCGCCTTGAGCAGCTCGTACGGATCGCCTGGGTGCACGCCGTGCGGTTCCAGGTCGCCCGCCACGTAGGCGCGGGCCAGGCCGAGATCGCCCGGCGCGGTGGCCAAGTAGGTGGTGCCGCGGGGGGTCAACAGATCGAGGCCGAGCTCGGCATCGTCGGGTCCGGCCGTGCTGCCGTCGTAGGCAGTGAACTTCAGCGGCAGTTGCCCGGCCGCAAAAATCTCCAGGATCTCGGCCAGCGTGAGCTTCCTGGCCGGCGCATGTGGCTGATCTTTGAATGTCGTCATCGTGGCTCTCCGCTCTTCACGCAAGCGCTCATCGCCGTCCTCCGCCTTTCCCGCAAGCGCTCATCGCCGTTGCACCGCTTTCGCATATAGGTCTAGCAGCCGTGAGTCCGGGTCGTAGGTCTTCTTTACTGTCTTGTAGGTTTCCCCGCCATAGAGTTGTTCGAACTCATCGGGGGAGTAATACGCGTCGGAATACAGCGACTTGTGCCCGTCGAACTCGCTGACCTTGCGCTCTATCAGCCTGTTGGTGTGCCCTTCGGTGGGCCCGACCGGCACCGACGACCAGAAGCCGACGTTGACGTAGGTGTGGTGCGGGCGGATCGGGTACAGCGGCCAGTCGCCGTTTTCACGCAGCCGCAGCGGACACAGCCAGATCGGTTCGATCGGGACGTTGTCGAGGAACCAGCGTAGGAACTCGGCGGTGCGTTCGATCGGCACCTCGACGTCCTGCACGACACGCTCGCGGGGCGGGCGACCGTTACGTTTCTCGATGCGGTCGGCGATGTTGAACCGCTGGTCGTAGGCGATCAGCTTCCAGTAGACGCTACTGCGCCGGTAACGCCGTGGCCAGAGCCGGCGGATCCGCGGGTCCTGCGCGCCGAACGCCCGCGAGCACCAGAACCAGTCGGTGTCCCACCGCCATAGGTAGTCGTGAATGGTGAGCCGATCGTGCTTCTCGCCGTCGGGGTGTTGGATGGAGCGGTAGTAGATCTGCTGGCCGGTGTAGTCGCTGACAGGCCCGGGAGTGCTTGTTTGAATGCCCAACGTCAAGTAGGCCTCTGTGGCGCAGAACACCACACCGTCGAGGTAATCGACCGGAGTGCCGTCGTGGCCGCCGGTTTCGATGACGCGGTCCATGGCCGCGACGAGGTCGTCTAACGAGTGAAACCTCAAGTGCCGCAGCGCGACAAACGGTTTGACGGACTCCAGCTCGATCTTCAACCGGACCGAATACCCCAATGTCCCATAGGAATTCGGGAAGGCGCGGAAGAGATCGGAGCACAGGTCACGACTTGCGGTGAGCACGTCGCCGGTGCCGGTCAGGATGTCCATCTCCAGCACGGACTCGTGCGGCAGGCCGTTGCGGAACGACGCCGACTCGATGCCCAGGCCGGTGACCGCCCCGCCCAGCGTGATCGTCTTCAGCTGGGGCACCACCAGCGGCGACAGGCCGTACGGCAAGGTGGCCGCGACGAGGTCCTCGTAGGTGCACATGCCGGCGACGTCGGCAATGCGGTTCCCGGGATCGACCGCGATGACGCCCGTCAGCCCCGAGGTGTCGAGCCCCTTGGTCTTGGTCTTGTCCCGCGCCCGGAACAGGTTGGACGTGGGTTTGGCGAGCCGGACCGTGGCGTTCGGAGGAATCGCCCGGTAGCTGGCGAGAAGCCGCTGCACGCCCGCGGCGTGAGCAGACTGTGCGTCGCTCCCCTCAACAGACACAGATATACGCTAGTCCGCGGCCGCAGCCGATGCGACCGCACAACACGACAGGAGAGCTATCTCATGGGACAGGTCAGCGCGTCCAGCACCGTCTTGATCGACGCCCCGCCGGAGAGCGTGCTGGCGGCGGTGGCGGACTATGCGACCGTGCGCCCGAAAATCCTGTCCCCGCACTACAGCGACTACCAGGTGGTCGAGGGCGGGCAGGGCGCGGGCACCGTCGCGACATGGAAACTGCAGGCCACGAAGTCGCGGGTGCGTGACGTCAAGGCGACCGTCGACGTGGCCGGCCACACCGTCATCGAGAAGGACGCCAACTCGTCGATGATCACGAATTGGACGGTCGCTCCGGCGGGGCAGGGTTCGTCGGTCACGGTCAAGACGTCGTGGCAGGGTGCAGGCGGCATCGGCGGCTTCTTCGAAAAGACGTTTGCGCCGCTGGGACTGCGCAAGATCCAGGGTGAGGTGCTGGAAAACCTCAAGAAGGAGGTCGAGGGCCCGTGAGGACCCGACCGACGTCCTGCGAGAAGGGTTAGTTGGTCCGCGGCGGCTGGGTGGCCAGGAAGCCGGCGATACCGCGGACGACGGCGTCGGCGTACTTCTGCTGACCCTCGGGTGTCTTCATCAGCCCCGAGTCGACGGGGTTCTTCATGTTGCCGCATTCGACCAGGATCGACGGGAACTGGGCCAGGTTCAGACCGGCGATGTCGGAGCGGGGATCGAGGCCGTTCGATCCGGTGTAGGTGGACGGCACGAATCCTGACGCGGCGAGCTGGTCCCGCATGATCTGCGCGAATTGGACCGAGGGGCCTGCCTGTGTCTGGTTCAGCGGCGGCGACGAGTAGAGGACGTGGAAGCCGCGGCCGGTGGGCGGACCGCCGTCGCCATGGATGCTGACGATGGCGTTGGGGTGCAGGGCGTTGGCCATGGCGGCGCGCTCGTCGACGCAGGGACCGAGCCCGGTGTCATTGCCGCGCGACAGAGCTGTCCGCACACCGAGGGCAGTGAGCGCTTGGCGGATGCGCAGCGTGGTGTCCCAGGTGAACGTGTGCTCGGGATAGCCGTCGTCGGTCGACGTGCCGCTGGCTTGGCAGTCCTTGGTGCCGCCACGGCCGGTGGGCACCTGCCTGCTGATAGAGGCGTCGTTCGAACCGTTATGGCCGGGGTCGAGGAACACGATCATCCCGGCGATATTGGCGGGCTCGGCTGATGCGGGGCTGACGAGGGTCGACGCGGCGACGAGCAAACCGGCGCCAATCGCGGCGCCGACACGCAGGCTGGCAGGCACGGGCGCCACCGTAGCCCGCCTGACGACTAGGCTCAAAGACCAAACCGCCACTTGTGGATGAGCGCAACCAAGTCGAGACCAATACGCAAGGGGACTGTCATGCAACCCGGAGGTACGCCCGACATGTCGGCACTCCTCGCACAGGCGCAGCAGGTGCAGCAGCAGTTGATGGAGGCGCAGGAAGCGCTGGCCAATTCCGAGGTGCACGGCCAGGCAGGCGGCGGTCTGGTGCAGGTCACCATGAAGGGCAGCGGCGAGGTGGTGACGGTGTCGATCGATCCGAAGGTCGTCGACCCCTCCGATGTCGAGACGCTGCAGGACCTCATCGTCGGCGCCATCGCCGATGCCTCCAAGCAGGTCACGATCCTGGCGCACGATCGGCTCGGGCCGCTCGCCGGTGGGATGGGTGGCCTAGGTCTTCCGGGGATGTGACTTGTACCTAAATGTTTGAAGGCCCTGTCCAGGATCTGATCGACGAGCTCGGCAAGCTGCCCGGCATCGGGCCGAAGAGCGCGCAGCGGATCGCATTTCACCTGTTGTCGGTGGAGCCGCCGGACATCGACCGGCTGACGGCCGTGCTGAACAAGGTGCGCGACGGCGTGAAGTTTTGCGCGGTGTGCGGGAATGTCTCCGACGAGGACCGCTGCAGAATTTGCTCCGATGCGCGTCGCGATCCATCTGTGGTGTGTGTGGTCGAGGAGCCGAAGGATGTGCAGGCCGTCGAGCGCACCCGCGAATTCCGCGGCCGCTACCACGTACTCGGTGGGGCGTTGGATCCACTGTCGGGTGTGGGTCCCGAGCAGCTGCGAATCCGCGAGCTACTCAACAGGATTGGCGAACGGGTCGACGGTGTCGACATCGCCGAGGTGATCATCGCGACCGATCCGAACACCGAGGGCGAGGCCACCGCGACGTATCTGGTGCGGATGCTGCGCGACATCCCCGGCCTCACGGTGACGCGAATCGCGTCGGGACTGCCGATGGGCGGCGACCTGGAGTTCGCCGACGAGCTGACGCTTGGCCGCGCGCTGACCGGCCGCCGCGCCATGGTCTGAGTTTCACCCGGCTCCGCGAAACGTACGTTTTGTAGAGCTCTTCTCGCACTTTCTCTACAAAACGTACGGTTCGGCGATGTCGGTGTGGCCTGACACCCTTCGGCCATGGGGGAGGTCTTTGTCGGAAGCGAAGCGATCGCTGCTGGGCGGCTGACGCGGCAGGAGCTACGGCGGTGGTATCGGCCGCTCTACCGTGGGATATATATGTCCGCTCAGGTGACGCCGTCACTGCGAGACAGAGCCACAGCGGCGTGGCTGGCGTCGAATCGCCGCGGCGTAATTGCCGGCGCGGCGGCATCCGCGTTACACGGCGCCCAGTGGGTCGACGACGACATACCGATCGAACTGATCGCCCGTCGCGCCCGACGACAGCGAGGCCTGATAGTGCGCGACGAGGCGCTGGCCGACGATGAGGTGACGTGGGTCGGCAAGTTGCCAGTCACAACGCGGGTGCGAACAGCGTTCGACCTCGGCCGCTACCTACCGCGGGGAGAAGCCATCGCGCGACTCGATTCCCTCATGCACTCGCGGATCTACTCGATCGAAGACGTATTGCTGCTCGCCAAGCGATACCGAGGCGCACGTGGGCTGAAGGCACTACGAGCTGCGCTTCCGCTTGTCGACGGCGGTGCCGCGTCTCCGAGGGAAACCTGGCTGCGGTTGCTGTATATCGACGCGGGATTGCCAAGGCCCACAACCCAAATCCCTATCGTCGAGGGCCGTGGTCGACTCGTTCGGATGGCGGACATGGGGTGGGAGGAATTCATGGTCGTTTCCGAGTACGACGGAGATCACCATCAAACCAACCGCCGACAGTACGTCAAGGACGTCAAATCGCTGCGCAAGGCAAGAGGTCTGGGCTGGATCGTCGATCAAGTGGTCAAGGAAGATCGGCCTGCCGACATCGTCGAGCGTGCGCGAACGGTGTTGATGAGTCGTGGCTGGAAGCCTTAGCCGCCGGTCGCGGCTTTCAGATGCGCGGCCGAGGCAAGCTTGAGGTGCACGAGGTCTGAGGCAACCGTCGCGACCGTGAAGCCCTCGGCGAGCCGCCGCGCCGCCGTTGCCCCGTCGGGTGTATGGATGGCCGCCGCGATCCCGGCCGCCGCAGCGGCATCGCGTATGCGCGTCAGCGCTGCCTCGAATTCGTCCTCCACCGCGGGATCCTGCGAGTGCGTGCCGCCGATCGCCAACCGCAGATCCGACGGGCCCACGTACACCCCGTCGAGTCCGGCCACCCGGCAGATCTGCTCCACGTTCGCCAAGCCGTCGGGCGTCTCGATCATCGCCAACACGACCGTGTCCCTATCGGCGTCCGCGGGCCGCGGCCCGATCCGCAGCTGCGAGCGCATCGGGCCGTATGAACGGACACCCCTCGGCGGATACGTCGCCGCTGCAACGGCTTTCGCCGCTTCCTCGGCGTTGTTCACCATCGGCACGATGACACCCGCCGCACCCGCATCGAGCGCGCGCCCGATCGCCGTCGCGTCGTTGGCTTCCACCCGCACCAGCCCTACCGTCGAACCCGACGCGTCGATCGCCGTGAGCCCCGCGACCATGCCCGAGTAGCCGATCAAGCCGTGCTGCAAATCCAGTGCGATGTAATCCCACCCGACGTGAGCAAGCCATTCCGTCGACACCGGGCTGTCGAGCACGGACCAGTAGCCGAGCAGGCGTTCCCGTCTTCTCAGCCGCGCCGCGAACTCGTGTGCGCTCATGATCTCCTAACGGTTATAGCTCGGCATCGGACCACGCAACGCCGCACCCACATCGTCGCAAGCCTCGACCAGGTCGGCGTCCAACGGTCCCTTCGCCACGGCGGAGATGTTCGACCGCAAGTGCTCCACTTTCGATCCGCCGAGCAGGATCGGACCCGCCGCGGGCTTGGCAACCAGCCAGCGCAACGCCAGCTCCGTCAGCGGTATGCCGCCCTTCTCCGCGATCACCGACAGCTGCTGGATGGCCTCGAAAATCGCGGCGTTCCAATATCTCTCTTTGTACATCGATGCCAGCCGTGAGCTGCCGAACCGGCCCTCCGACGGGTCCGCGTCGAAGGAATGCCGCCCCGTCAACAAACCTCCGCCGAGCGGGTTGTACACAACGGTCGTCAGCCCAGTGACCGCGGCGAATTCGGCGTACTCCTCCTCGATCCGTCTGGCCAGCAGGTTGTACAGCTGTTGTGCCGCGACGGGCCGCGGTGCGCCGACTCCGTCGGCCGTGTGGTTGATTTCGGCGATCTGCCACGCCGCGTAATTCGAGACCCCGAGCGCACCGATCTTGCCCTCGGCCACAAGTTCGGCGACCGTCCCCAACGTCTCGACCAATGACGCCGCCCGATCGGGTTGGTGTAGATAGAACAGGTCGATATGGTCGGTCTGCAGCCGAGACAGGCTGCCCTCGACACTGGCCCGCAATCCGGACGCTGACAGCGGCGAGTGATCGCCCGCGTCCGGATGCGGCATCCCCGCTTTGCTGGCGAGCGTGACGCGATCCCGTCGGCCTCGCAGCAGCCGGGCCAGCATGCGCTCGGATTCGCCGCCGGCGTAGCCGTTGGCGGTGTCGATATGCGTGATCCCCGCGTCCAGCGCGGCATCGACCATCGCCGCGGCCCCGTCGAAGTCGACGGTGTCGCCAAACGTCATCGTGCCGAGCACCAGCGGACCGAATTCGGGCATCACGCGACTCCTTTCAGCAGGTGGCGCGGCTTGACACCGACCATGGTGGTCGGGTCCAACGCGGCCGCGCGCAACGCCTTCGTGTACGGCTCGGCGGGATGAGCGAGAACGTCTGCGGTGGTGCCTTGTTCGACGACCCTGCCCGCCGACATCACGATGATCGTGTCGCCGATTTCCCGGACCACGCCGAGATTGTGGGAGATGAACAAATACGTCAATCCGGTGTCGCGCTTGATCTCTCGCAGGAGGTCGAGCACCTGTGCCTGCACCGAGACGTCGAGGGCGCTGGTGGCCTCGTCGCACACCAACAGTTCTGGTTCGCTGGCCAGCGCGCGGGCGATGCCGATGCGCTGGCGCTGCCCACCGGAGAACTCGGCGGGTCGGCGTGTCAGCGCGGTGGTCGGCAGCCCCACCCGGTCGAGCAACGCCGCAGCTTTCTTCGAGCGTTCGCTCTTGCTGCGGATGCCCTTGAGCCGCAACGGTTCACCGACGATGTCCACGGCGGTCAGGTGTGGATCCAGGGAGCCGTACGGATCCTGGAACACCATCTGGATCCGCGAGCGAAACGGGCGCAGCGCGCGTCCCGGGAGCCGGGCGATGTCGACGCCGTCGACAGCGATCCGCCCCGACGTCGGGGTGAGCAGCCGCACGATCGCCTTGGCGATGGTCGATTTGCCGCACCCGGATTCGCCGACGACGGCCAGCGTGGAGCCTTTCTCGATCGCGAAGCTGACGCCGTCGACTGCGCGAAACACGCCGCCCGCCACCGGATATTCGACGACGAGGTCCTCTACCGACAGCAGGGTCATGCCGGGACTCCCAATGTGTGGTCGGACAGCCGCGGGACGGCCGCCAGCAGCTTCTTGGTGTATGCCGTCTGCGGGTTGCGCAGCAGGTCTTCGGCCTCGCCACTTTCGACGAATCGGCCGTCCTTCATCACGAAGATGCGATCCGACATCAGTCGCGCGACGCCGAGGTCGTGGGTGATCAGCAGGATTCCGATGCCCGTGCGTTCCTGCAGTTCCAGCAGGAGGTCGAGGATGCTGGCCTGAACGGTGACGTCCAGCGCGCTGGTCGGCTCGTCGGCGACGATCAGTTCCGGCCCGGCGGCCAGCGCCGCGGCGATCAGCACCCGTTGCAGCATGCCGCCGGACAGCTGATGTGGATATTTGGACAGCTGCCGTTCCGGCTGCGGGATCTTGACCTGCGTGAGAAGTTCGACGGCTCTGGCGGTTTCGCGGGCCTTTCCGGTGATGCCGCTGTGCCGGATCGCGTCGCGCAGCTGCGAGCCCACGGTGTGCACCGGGCTCAGCGCGGTCATCGGGTCCTGCGGGACCAGCGCGACGTGCTTGCCGCGGATCTTCTGCAGCGCCTTGGGTTTTCCGAGGATGTCGGTGTCGCCGAAGCGGGCCGAGCCGGACAGCACCGCGAGATCATCGGGTAGCAGGCCGAGGATGCCCATCGCGGTGGTGGACTTGCCGGACCCGGATTCGCCGATGATGGTGACGGTTTCGCCGGCGTCGATGCAGAACGACACCCCGTCGACAGCGCGGATGACCCCGTCGGCGGTGATGAGCTCGATCTGCAGGTCGTCGACTCGCAGCAGGTTAGCCATCTCGGGACTCTTTCTTTCGCAGGGGAAGCCGTTGCAGCAGACCGAATTTGAAGCCTCCCCGACGGTCGCGCAGACCGTCGCCGAGGAGGTTGACACCCACCACGAGCAGCGCGATGACCATGCCGGGCAGTGTCACCAGCCACCACGACGTGGTGACGTAGTCCTGGCCGTCAGAGATGATGCGGCCCCACGTCGCGAACGGCCGCTGCGGGCCCGCTCCGAGGTAGCTCAACGCGCTTTCGAGCAGCACGGCCTGGGCGAGCAGCAGCAGCGCGACGAGCGACACCTGCTTGATGATGTTGGGCGCGATGTGGCGCAGCAGGATCGCGGTGGCGCCCAGGCCGAGCACATGCGCCGCTTCCACATACGGCTTCTCGCGTTCCACGAGGCACAGCGAGCGGGTAAGGCGGGCGATCTCGGGCCACTGGGCAATCGCTATGACGAACGTGATCACCGGTATCGACGGGCCAAACAGTGCGACCACGAGCAAGAGCATCATCAGCAGAGGCAGCGACAACTGCGCCTCCAGCAGGCGGCTGACGACGGTGTCGGCCCAGCCGCCCCAATATCCGGCGACCGCGCCGAGCACGAGGCCGATGACGCCGGAGACCACCACGGCCAGAATGCCGATGGTCAGCGACACCTGTCCGCCGAAGAGCACCCGGGCCAGCAGGTCCCGGCCCAGCTGGTCGGTGCCGAACAGGTGGCCGCCGGTCAGCGGCGGCAGCCGTCGCTGCGCCAGGTCGGTGGCGTCGGGCGACGGCAGCGGGAGCACGCGCGCGAGCGCCACCGGCACGATGACGGCGAGCGCGCAGATGCTGCCGACCCAGACCTTCAGCCGGCTGTCGCGGGCCCGGCGGGTGGCGCCGGCTCGGGCGATGTCGCGCGGCGTGACCGCCGACGGGCGCGGCCGGGCGGGCGGATCGATGACGGTAGTCACTTGGCGGTTCCCTTCCCGAGCCGGACGCGTGGATCGAGGAGCGGATAGCAGAGGTCGACCAGCAGCTGGACCAAGATCGCGAGCACGGCCGTCACCAGCACAGTGGCCTGGATGAGCGGGTAGTCCCTGGTGTCCAGCGCGCGTACGACGAGCGATCCGACGCCGGGCCAGGCGAACACCACCTCGACGAGGACGACGCCGTTGAGCATCAGTGCGAACCGAGTGCCCAGCGCGGTGAACACCGGTATCGCGGAGTTGCGCAACGCGTATCGCCAGATCAGCTGGCGTTCGGAAACACCGCGCGAACGCGCGACCGTGACGTAGGGCGACGTGAAGGCGCCCGACATCTCACGGCGGACCAGCCGCGAGATCAGGGCGATCTGCAGGATGGCGATCGTCACGGTGGGCAACACCAGGCTCGACCACATCGCGAACCCGGCTGTCGGGAAGATCGGGATGAGCACGGCGAACAGGGTGATCAGCATCAGGCCTGTCCAGAAGTCGGGCATCGACTGGCCGGCGATGGTGACGGCGTTCGCGGCCAGCTCGCGCCGGGTCTCGGCATGGCGGGCCATCCACACTCCGAGCGGGACGGAGACGACAGTGGTCAGCAGGATCGCGGCGATGGACAGGGTGATCGTGTACGGCAGCCGGCCCATCACGACGTCGAAGGCCGGTGCCTGGAACGAGTACGAGGTGCCCATATCGAGGTGCAGCACGCCCAGTAGATAGCGCAGGTACTGCATGATCACCGACTCGTCGAGGCCCATATTCGCCCGGATCCGGGCCAGGTCCTCGCTGGTCGCGAGCGGTCCGGCCATCGCATAGGCGGGATCTCCTGGTGCCAACCGGATGAGCACGAACACCGTGGTCAGGGTGAGGAACACCGTGAGCACGCTTTGACCGAGCCGTTTGACGATGTAGCGCGCGAGTGCGGTCGATGGCCGCGGGGCCGCGGCGCGGGCGGGCGTGGACTGGGCCGGGGCTACCGTGTCGGCGAGCTGCTGAGTCATCGACGACCTTTCTGTAACTCAGCTCACAATGACACTTTTGCGTGTTGTGCGCAAGAGTCCGCTCAAATGTTGCGTGTTTCGAGCAAGTGGGCGTACAGTCCGGTGTGTCAACGATCACACCCGGGAGGTCGCCGGTGACCAAACCGCTTTTCGAGCAGCAGTTCTCGCGGCGCACCATGCTGCGGTCCAGCCTGATGCTTGGTGCCGGGCTTGCCATCGGTGCGGGCGCGGGATGCGCGACACCGACCGGGACCCCGGGGCCGACGACCATGAGCCTGGGGTTGAACAGATCGCTCGTCAGCCTCGACAACAAGCTCAACCAGTTCGACGCCGCCGTGACCGTCCAGCGCGGTGTGCGTCAGGCGCTCACAGAGATCGATCAGCAGCTTCGGCCGCGGTTGGTGCTCGCCGACCAGTTCAAGCTCGTCTCGCCGACCAAGTGGTACGTGCGCCTGCGGCCTGGGATCCGCTACTCGGACGGCTCGCCGGTGCGCGTCGAGGACATCGCGACCGCACTGAAGATGTACAGCGAGGTCGACGGCTCGTTCGTCGCCGGATTCTTCCCGGAGTTCCCCTCCGTCGAAAAGATCGACGAGACCAGCTTCACCCTGAACACCGAACACCCGGTGCCAGTGCTCGACTATCTGATGTCGAACATCCTCATCACGCCCGCCGCCAAGAACGCCCCCGAGGAACTGCAGTCCGGCCTGGGAACCGGCCCGTACGTCGTGACCGAAAGCAACCGCGGTGCCGGCACCTACACCCTGGTGCGCAACGACAAGTATTGGGGCACACCGGCACACGTCGAGTCGGTGCGCGTGCGCTTCATGCCCGACGAGACCAGCCGCGTCGTCGCGCTCCGCAGCGGCGAGATCGACGTCATCGACTCCATCACGCCGGACTCGGCCGACCAGCTCGCCGGCCTCAAGGGTGTCACGATCGACCGCGTCGAAGGGGTCCGGCTCAACCAGCTGTTCTTCAATTTCCGCAAGCCGCCGAACCATCCGCTCGCCGACGCCAACGTGCGGCGCGCCTTGACCTACGCGATCGACGGTGGAGCGCTCATCGACCACGTGATGCAGGGTTCGGCGACGGCCTCCCGAGGCGTCATCCCATTGACCCTCGACGGCGCCATCGAGACCGGGGAATACACGTACGACCCACAGCGGACACGCGCCCAACTCGACGCCTTGGGCGTGCGGGACCTGAAGCTCAAGATCATTTGGGAGTCAGGCGAATTCGCTGCCGACACCGACATCATGGAGTCGGTGGTCCAGATGCTGGGCGCGGTCGGCGTGCAGGCCGTGCTCCAGCAGTTCGAACCGGGCGGCGACATTTCCAAGTGGCGTCAGGGCAAGGCCGGTGACTGGGATGTGCTCGGCAACGGCTTCCCGAGTCCCACCGGCCTGGCGTTGACGATCATGCAGGGCATGTACGCCGGGACCGCCGATAAGGAAGCCACCCGCGACACCTACCACGGCTACATCTTTCCGGAAATCACCGCGGTCATCACCCGGGCATCCGAGGAACCCGACCCGGCGCGCCGCAACGAACTGCTTGCCGACGCGCAGCGACGGATCTGGGACACCTGCCCGATGCTGTGGTCGTTCGTGCCGAAGGCGGTGCTGGCCCGTCGCGACCGCATCGACGGTATCGCGTTGCGCCCGACCAATTCCTACGACCTCACGGCGGTGTCCCTGCACACATGAGCACTGACGTCCAAGCCGCCGATGGCGTGCTGCGCAGCACCGCTGAGCCGGGCCGTCGCCAGGCCCTGCTGCCCGCGCCGCAGGTGCAAAACCATGCCGCGAATCTGGCTGTGCTGCCCGATGATTCGCTCGGCTGTGTGTGGTTCGCCGGAACTCAGGAGGGGGTACCGGACATCAGCATCTGGTTCTCCCGGCTCGACGGCGACGTGTGGTCCGAGCCGATGCAGCTGTCGAACGATCCGACCCGATCCGAACAGAACCCGGTGCTGCACGTGCGCGACTCCGGTGAGGTGTGGCTGCTGTGGACATCGCAGCACGCGGGTAACCAAGACACCGCGCGGGTGTTGCGCCGGATCTCCACCGACGGTGGCCACACCTGGGGGCCGATCCACACCATGCTCGGCGAGACCGCCGAAGGCGGAATCTTTGTCCGGCAACCCATCGTCGCGCTGTCTTCGGGACGGCTGTTGTTGCCGATCTTCCACTGCGTGCGCGTGCCGGGACAGAAATGGGTGGGTGACCGCGACTACAGCGCGGTGATGATTTCCGACGCTGGCGGCGAATCCTGGCGGGAGGTCGTCGTTCCGGACAGCGTCGGCTGTGTACACATGAACATCGGCCGGCTCGCCGACGGAACCCTCGTCGCCCTGTACCGCAGCCGGTGGGCCGATGTAATCTACCGCAGCACATCCGACGACGACGGCGACACCTGGACTCCGCCGGTGCCCACCGAGCTGCCCAACAACAACTCCTCGGTGCAGTTCGTGGTGCTCGCAGGCGACCGACTTGCGTTGGTGTTCAACGAGTCCAGCGCCGCGGACGCCACCGCGCGACGGACGTCGCTCTACGACGAGATCGACGACGACGGGCTCGCGGACACGCCGGCGCCGGCCGAGGGCGCCTCCACCGGCCATAGTGCCGCCTTCTGGGGTGCACCCCGGGCACCGATGACACTGGCCATCTCCGAGGATGGTGGCCTGACGTGGCCAACGCGCCGCAACATCGAAATCGGCGACGGATATTGCCTTTCCAACAACTCGCGCGATGGCCTCAACCGCGAGTTCTCGTATCCGACGATCACCGCGACAGGCGGGCGGTTGCACATCGCGTTCACGCGGTTTCGGCAGGCGATCGAGTACGTCGAGCTGACACCCGACTGGATCAGCGGTCCGTGACCGCCGCGTGCACGGCGGTGGTCACCGGCGCGAGCTCCGGGATCGGCGCCGCCACCGCTCGCCGACTGCTGTGCGACGGCTGGACTGTCGTGGGGCTCAGCCGCCGCGATCCTGAGCTGAACGATGACAGGTTCGCTTGGCTTCCAGTAGATCTCACCGACGTTGCGCAACTGAGGAGCCGCGCGTCGGAGATCGGCGCGGTGGACGCCATCGTGCACGCCGCTGGATTTCAACGTTCCGCACCCCTTGGCGCGCTGAACGTCGACGACGGGCTGGCCATGTGGCGAGTCCATGTCGCGGCGGCCGAAGTCCTCGTCGATGCGTTGGCTGACCGTATCCGCGACGGCGGCCGTGTGGTGTTGGTCGGCAGCCGAACTATGAGCGGGAATGCCGGCAAAAGCCAGTACGCCGCAACCAAATCCGCGCTCACCGGCATGGTCCGTTCGTGGGCGAAGGAACTCGTCGATCGGGCGATCACCGTGAACGTCGTGGCGCCCGGCCCGACGGACACCCCGATGCTCGGTGACCCGGCCAGGCGGCACACCCCGCCCAAGCCGCCGCCGATGGGTAGGTTCATCGACCCCGACGAGGTCGCTGGGTTGATCGGCTTTCTCCTTGGCCCGCATGGCTGCAACATCACCGGGCAGGCCATCGTGCAGTGCGGGGGAGCGTCATTGTGACGCTGCGCAAAACACGCAGAAGTGATAGGCTGAACCGCGCAGAACACGCAACTATCCGGGGCCGACAGATGACCGACACAGTGCCTTCCATAGCGGTGCTCGCCGACGACCTGTCGGGCGCGGCCGAGGTGGCCGGCGCATTTCTCGGCCGAGACGTCCCGTTATCTTTGCGGCTCAATGCTTTACAGGCACTCGCATCACCCGGCGTCACCGTCGCCGATCTGAACACCCGGATGATGTCGCCGGGTGATGCTGCCGCCACCGTCCGGGCAGCGCTCGCCAACATCTCGGCCGGTGCCCTCGTGATGAAGAAGGTCGACTCACTATTGCGAGGCCACATTCGCGCGGAAGTCGCGGCACTCGCCGAGCGCGGCCCGGTGATCGTGGCGCTGGCACTGCCCGTGCTTGGGCGCACGGGTCGTAATGGTGTGCTGTACATCGGTGACACACCGCTGCATGAAACCGCGGCTTGGGCCGCGGAGCCGGCACCGCCGCCGCTGGCCGTAGCCGACCTGTTCCCTGACCTCGCCGGCTCGGGGCGAATCACGGTGTACGACGCGGAGACCGATGCCGATCTGGACGCTATCGTGAGCGCGGCGCCGGCGGGGTCGCAACTGGTCGGCACGTCGGCGCTGGCTGCCGCTGTCGCGCGGACGTTGCCGGTCAGGCGATCCGATGCTGACCACGTCCCGCAGTCGAAAACCGTTCTGACCGTGGTCGGAACGGTTGCGCCCGTCGCGGCAGGCCAGGTCGAAGCGCTCGTGGCCGGTGGTGCCCGTCCGATCACAGTCGACGCACGTGCGCTACTGCATGACAAGGCCGACATCGAACCGGTTCAACGCGCTCTCGGCCGCGGTTCGGCCGTCGTCACCATCGGTGGTGTCGTGGATCCCGCAGAGGGCCAAGCTATCTCGGCCGCGCTTGGACACTTCATCGCCCACGCCGAGGCGGGGCTTCGGCCTGATCTGGTGCTGACCGGCGGCGAGACGGCGCGTTCGGTTGTCGACGCCATCGGTCTCACCGCACTGCATCCGGTACACGAAATCCACCATGGTGCCGTCGCATCGGTGGCCTCCGACGGCCGGCGTGTCGTCACGCGGCCCGGCAGCTTCGGCACCGCCAACAGCCTGGTGGACATCGTCCGATACCTCACCCAACCACGCGAGGACAACTCATGACAAACCAGCCCCTGCCCGTCGTCGCCGTCACCATGGGCGACGGCGCCGGAATCGGCCCCGAAGTGGTGGTCCCCGCGCTTCTCGACGACACCGTCCTTCGCCTCTGCAATCCGGTGGTTATCGGCGACGCCAAGCGGCTCCGGTTGGCCGCCGAAATCGTCGGCGTGAACGCCGATATAGTCGCCGTCGCTTCGGTCGCCGACGCCCAGCACGTTGCAGGCCGGATCAATGTCATCGACCTCGACCTACTTCCCGATGACCTGAAGTGGGGCGAACTATCGGCCGCAGCGGGGCATGCCGCATACGAATACATCCGCGTCGCAAGCGAACTCGCCGTCCGCGGTGACGTGCAGGCCATCTGCACCGCACCGCTGAACAAGGAGGCGCTGCATGCGGCCGGCCACATCTACCCGGGACACACCGAACTGCTCGCGGCGCTGACCGACACCGACGAGGTGTCGATGATGCTGTCGTCGCCGAAGCTGAAAGTCATCCACGTAACCACGCATATCGGCCTACTGGACGCGATCGCGTTGATCGAACCCGGCTTGGTCGAGCGCACCATCCGTCGAGGCCATGAGGCACTGGTGCGCGCCGGAATCGCCAGCCCGAAGATCGGTGTCTGCGGGATTAACCCGCATGCCGGCGAGGGTGGGCTCTTCGGCTACGGCGAAGAGGAGCAGAAGATCATTCCCGCCGTCGAGACGCTGAAATCCGAGGGGATCGATGTGCACGGCCCACTGCCTGCGGACACCGCATTCTTCCTTGCTGGACGCGGCGATTACGACCTGATCGTCGCGATGTACCACGATCAGGGCCACGGCCCGGTGAAGGTGCTCGGCATCGAGGCAGGTGTGAACATCACGGTCGGGCTGCCCGTCATCCGCACTTCCGTGGACCACGGCACAGCGTTCGACATCGCCGGCAAGGGAATTGCCGAACACGGAAGTATGGTCGAGGCGCTCCGGCAGGCAGCTGAATTAGCAAGCAGCACAGCGGTTGTGAGGTAGGCGGGAAGGCGACGAATGCCCATTCGGGAGTCAGAGGCCCGCCGGTCGGAGATCGTTCGACTCGCGCGGTCCACGGGGCTGGCGAGCGTGGAAGAACTGTCCGTCCAATTTGGCGTCACCCCGTCGACCATCCGCCGTGATCTCAGCCAGTTGACCGCGGAAGGCCTGATCGCCCGAACCTACGGCGGAGCGATTGCGCTTGGCCGGCAACAGGAGTCGTCGTTGCGTCAACGCGCGATGGAGGGGTTCGACGCCAAACGCGCGATTGCCCGGTGGGCCGCGGACCAGGTTCAGTCAGGCGAGACCATCCTGCTCGACGCCGGCACCACCGTCGGCGCCATGGGTGAGTTCCTGCGCGACGTTGAAGACCTCGTCGTCGTCACCGCGGGCCTGACAGCGTTGGAGGCGTTGGCTGATGCCGACGATGTCCGGGTTGAGTGCATCGGCGGCACACTGCGCCATCTGAGCCAGGGCTTCATCGGTCCGCTGGCCGAGGCGACGCTGCAGCGGCTCACGTTCGATCGCGCGTTCCTCGGCGCGGACGCCGTCAACGCGGATCTCGGCATCTGCGAGGCGGAACTCGTACAGACGCGGCTGAAGGAAATCATGATCGAGCGGGCGGGCACCGTCTATGTGCTGGCCCATGCCGACAAACTCGGGCGCCGGCCATTCCATGCGTGGGCGCCCATCCCGCCCGGTGCCACATTGGTCACCGATGCCGCAGCGACGGGGGCTCAGGTGCGGCCGTTCGAGGCGGCGGGGATCCATGTCGTGCGAGCGGGTGGCTGCCGAGACTGATTGCGCCGAAACTGTATTCCAGCAGGCCCTATCTCGGGCTTTCTCTGCCGGAATACAGTTTCGGCGAAAATCAGACGCGGCGAGGGGCGGCCAGGCGTTCGCGGCGCAGCTGCGCCACCTCGTCGATCTCCAGCGGCGGCAATTCACCGACTACGCTAGACAACAAGTAGTCCGCGAGCTCTGGATTGCGGGCCAGGCAGGGCCCATGCAGATACGTGGCCACCACGCTGCCCTGCACCGCGCCGTCGATGCCGTCGCCCGCGCGGTTGCCCGCGCCGCTGATCACCTTCGCGAGGGGTTGCGCCGCCGCGCCGAGAACCGTTCCACCACGGTGGTTTTCGAAGCCGGTCAGCTTCTCTGACAAACCGGGCACCAACGGCTGCGACACGACCTCGCCGATGGTCCGCTTCGCCTGCGGCGAGGTGGTCACGTCCAGCAGGCCAACCCCGTCGACGCGCTCACCCGACGACGTCTCGTACCAATGCCCGAGGACCTGGATCGCCGCGCAGATCGCTAACACCGGCGCGCCCCGCGCAGCCGCCTTTTGCAAACCGGGGTAACGGATCAAGTGCTTGGTCGCCAGCCGTTGCGCGTAATCCTCCGCCCCGCCCAGCGTGTACAGGTCGAGCTCCGACGGCACCGGATCCGACAGCGTGATCTCGACGATCTCCGCGTCAAACCCTCGCAGCCGCAACCGTTGCCGCAACACCACGGAATTGCCGCCGTCGCCGTACGTGCCCATCACATCGGGCAGCACCAGCCCGATCCGCACCGTCGACTCAGACACGGCCATCCCGTCCGAAGGTTCGGTTCAACTGCAGGAACGCCGTGTAGTTGGCGACTACCTCGACGTGTCCCGGCGGGCAGGACGTAATCGCTTCAACGGCGTTGTGCACCAACGTGTGTTCGACGCCCGCGTATCCGAGGCGAACGGCCAAGTCTGTCCCGCGCTCGCCCGCGGCCACGACAGGCTTGTCGACGAAATGCTCGAAATTGACGTCCCAGAGCCAGGACAGGTCCTCGCCGTCGGGCACCTGGCCGTTGACCGAGATCACCACCGAACCGGCGTCGGTGTCCACCATCGACAGCGCCTCCTGCCAGCCGGCCGGGTTCTTGGCCAGCAGCATCCGAACCGAATGCGCACCGAGTTGCACCGTGCTGTACCGGCCGGCCACCTCGTCGACACCAGACACCGCCGCCACCGCGGCGGCCGGATCGGCGCCCAACGTGACCGCCGCCGCCACCGCCTGCGTGGCATTCCCGCGGTTCACCACGCCAGGCAGCGCCAGCGTCATCGGCAGCGAAAACCCTTCTGGCCCATAGATATTCGCATCGTCGTACCACCACTGCGGACTGGGCCGCTTGAAGTCGGTACCCGTCGAATACCAGTGACTGCCGTCACGCACGATGATCTCGCCGGACCGAGGACAGCTCACCGAGTCGTTCGCCCAGCCGCCGCCCGCCGCCACCCACAGCACGTGCGGGCTGTCATAGGCCGCCGACGTCATCAGCACGTCATCGCAATTGGCGACCACCACCGTAGATGGATGTCGGGCCAACCCGCCGCGCAATGTCCGCTCGATGTGGTTGATCTCGCCGACGCGGTCCAGCTGATCGCGCGACAGGTTCAGCAGCACGATCACGGCCGGGTTCACGGCGTCGGCGACATGAGGCACGTGCATCTCGTCGACCTCAAGCGCCGCCAACGAAGCATCGCGGGACCCCGCCAACGCGGCAACGAGTCCGGCGTCCATGTTCGCGCCCTCGGCGTTGGTGGCGACGGGTCCGAGGGTGCCCAGCGCCGCCGCGGTCATCCGGGTGGTGGTCGACTTGCCGTTGGTGCCGGTGACCACGACCGTGCGACGGCCCTCGCCGAGCTGACGAAGCACGGACTTGTCGAGCGCCAGGGCCACCAGGCCGCCGATCATCGCGCCTGCGCCACGCCCGGTGACCCGCGACGCCCATCGCGCGCCTGCCCCGGCGGCGAGCGCGACACGTCCACGAGTGGTGACCATTCCCGGCATTTTAGGTAGCCGACACGCTGGCCAGCGATCCGGCGGGATGGCCCGGTTTGTCGGGGACCCGTGCCATCCTCAAAACGTGAGCCAAACCTGGGGCCGGCCGGCAAACGAGACCGGCGCGGGCTGGGCCGTCGTCGACGTCGAGACCTCAGGCTTCCGCCCCGGGCAGGCCCGCATCGTGAGCGTCGCCGCCCTTGCCCTCGGCGACGACGGCAACGTCGAGCAAAGCCTCTACACGCTGCTCAACCCGGGCGTCGACCCCGGACCCACCCACGTGCACGGCCTGACCACGGAAATGCTGCAGGGCCAGCCGTGCTTCGGCGATGTCGTCGGCCCCCTTATCGAGCTGCTGAAGGACCGCACGCTCGTCGCCCACAACGTCGGCTTCGACTACTCGTTCCTGGCCGCCGAGGCCGAACTCGTCGGGGCGGAGCTCCCCGTCGACACCGTGATGTGCACGGTCGAGCTGACGCGCCGCCTCGACCTGGGCACAGAGAACCTCCAGCTGGCGACGCTGGCGGCGCATTGGGGCATCACGCAGATAAAGCCGCACGACGCGCTCGACGACGCGATGGTGCTCGCCCAAATCCTCAAGCCTGTGCTGGTCAGGGCCAGGGAGCGCAGGGTCTGGCTGCCGGTGCGGCCGGTGACACGGCGGCAGTGGCCGAACGGCCAGGTCACCCACGATGAGCTGCGCCCGCTGAAGATGCTGGCCTCGCGGCTGCCGTGCCCGTATATGAACCCCGGGCGGTTTGTCGCGGGCCGGCCGTTGGTGCAGGGCATGCGGGTGGCGTTGTCGGCCGAGGTCACTCGCACCCACGAGGAGCTCATCGAACGGATCGTGCACGCGGGGCTGTCCTACACCGACAACATCGACCCCGAGACCTCACTCGTCATCTGCAACGAACCCGAACCCGAACACGGCAAGGGCTATCAAGCACATGAGCTCGGCGTTCCGCTGGTCAATGACGCCGACTTCATGCGATTCCTCGACACAGTCGTCGGCGGCACCGGCATCGAGGAGTTCACCGACACCACACTCGCCGGCGAGCAGTTCGCGCTGTTCGAAGTCGGGCGCGAGGTTCCCAGGGACACACCGGGGGTGAACGTGACCGGCAGCCTGCCCAGCCCGGTCATGCTCGGATTGCCGGAGTAGCGATGGACACCGCTCAGGTCGACCTCGTAGTCGGGGATGCCTGGCGGCCGACCTGGCGAAGATCCCCGGCTTGTGCGAGGCGCGGCGGGTCGGCACCGACGGTTTGACACCGACGTTCGCCAGGTTGATCGCTGAGCTGGTCACGTCGGCAGAACTCGTTGACGCCGCACCTGTTATGCAAAGTGCTCGGCGGACCAAGACGCCCGACGAGATCACCTGCCTCGAGGTGGCGTCGGCGATCTCGGAGGCCGCGTTGAGCGCGATGGAAGACGCGTTGGCGCATGGCATCACCGAGCGTGACCTGCTCGGCATCTACCACGAGCGGATCGCCAGCCTGGGCGCGCCGATGTCGCCGTCGGAAGGCGTGTGCTTCGCGACGCCATCACAGGGCCTAGTCATGTTCCGGCACTTGGCATCCGATCAGCCGATCCGCGACGGCGAACTGGTGGTGCTCAAGCCGGGCGCGCTGTACGCCGGTTACGAGGCCGGGCTTCGCCCGCACCCGGGTGGCCGGTCGTGCCAGTCAGCCGGGGACCCCCAACCTGGCCTCGAGATGCGCACGTGGAATGGACGCGCTGATCTCCGCATGTCGCCCAGGTAATACCGGCGCCGACCTGTACCGGGCGTGGGAGGACGCGGGCAACGCAGATCCAGAGATCCCGCTGGCGCACGGTCTCGGATTGGGCGCCGAACCGCCGCTGAGCGGCCTCGGGCGTGGCCGCGATGCCGTCATCGACGAAAGGATGGTGCTGAGCGTGCAGTCCTGGGTCACCGAGGAAGGCATCGGGGGATGCCTGGAGCGCGGTACGGTGCTTGTCGGGAGCGCTGGCCCATCCGCGCTCATCCGCTACGGAAGGTTGTAATGGCAAGCCACCGAACGGTTTTCAACCACATCGGGTTTATGCGTCACGGACCGTGAGCGGTCGCGGCGCTTCTACGAGGGCCTGCTCGGCTTCCGGTTTTGGTGGGAACTCGAACTGCCCGACGCAGGCACCGAAAAACTTCTTCAACTGGAGAAGCCGATCGGAGTGCGCGCGACGTACCTGGTTCGTGACGGCCTCGTGCTGGACCTCATCGACTACACGGAACGCGACGTCCACGCGGGGCCCGAGCGCGTCATGGACCAGGTGGGCCTCACGCATATGTCGTTTTCGGTTTCCGATCTGGCCGCGGTGCTGACGATGGTCGAGCGCTTCGGTGGATCGGTCGTCGAAGCGACGGTCTCCGACCAATTCGCGATGATCCGCGATCCGGACGGGCAGCTGATCGAACTGCTCCCAGACTCGTGGCTGGCGGCCCTGCCGCCGCGGCCCTAAGAGCGCGTGTGTGAACTTGTCAGCCCGATGAGTTCCGGCCGGGTCGCGAGTCTGTTCTGGTGACCGCCGTAGAACGTCGTACGACGCTGCCCGGCACAAGACACCACGGAGGACACCATGACGACCACCCCGAGTGACCCGACCACCGCGCTGCCCGGCCGCCCGCCCATCGTCGACTTGGCCACCTGGCAGGCCGCCCGTGACGAACTGCTGGTCCGCGAGAAGGCCCACACCCGCGAGGGCGACGCCATCGCCGCGGCCCGCCGGCGGCTGCCGATGGTGGAGTTCGACGGGACGGTCGAGGTCGTCGGGCCCGACGGCCCGGTCCCGTTCCTCGACCTGTTCCATGGCCGCGACGAGCTCGTGGTCTACAAACACATGTGGTACGACGGCGCGCCGCACCAGGGGCAGTGCGAGGGCTGCACCACCACGGCCTGGCACCTGAAGGACGCCGTCTACCTCAACGCCCGCGGCGTCTCGTTCGCCATCCTGACCACGGGCCGGTGGGAAGAGGTGGCCTCCTACGTCGAGTTCATGGGCTACACCCAGCCCTGGTACTCGGTGCGCGGTGTGGAGGCGCCGGTCGGAGGCAGCATGGGTTCCATCACCTGCTTCCTGCGTGACGGCGACCGCGTGTTCCTCACCTACTCCACGACGGGCCGTGGCAACGAGCGGATCAACGGGTCCCTCGGCTTGCTCGACATGACGCACTACGGCCGCGGCGAGGCGTGGGAGGACAAGCCCGAGGGCTGGCCCGAGGGGCGCCGCTCGTGCTGGTTCTGGCGCTCGGACGCGGACGGGAACGCCACCTGGGGCCCGACCAGCCGCCCCGTGCCGCAGTGGACCCGCCCC
>JBKOYU010000124.1:0-2665 GCA_046725575.1 Actinomycetota bacterium
CAGGCGTCGTCCGTGACACCACCGCCGTCGGCGAGGCGGCATCCCTGCTCGGTGAGCTCCAGCGCGGCCCGCTCCGCTTCGGTGAAGACCTTCGCCTCACGCCATGCGGCCACCAGGTTGAGCCGCACTGAGGTCTCGCCCGCCTGTGCGGCGTCCTTGGTGTGCATGTCGAGGCAGAAGCCACAGCCGTTGATCTGGCTGGCCCGGATTTTCATCAGCTCCTGGGTTGCCGCCGGCAGTGTCGAGTCAGCTGCCGCTTTGTTCGCAGACACGAAGTACTTGACGACCTTCATCGCCACGGCATTGTTGGTGATGTCGAGCCGAGGTTCCATGGTGATTTCCTTTCGTTGCGTGTTCTCTCACCAGTACGACGAAACGACCGCTCGGAATGTCAGGCGACGTGTCAACCTCACAGTTCGGCGTGCTGTCTCGTCGAAGTGGTGAGGGCAGATGTGACCAAGGGAAGGCACCATGAGCACCGATTCCGGGCGAGGAGACGGCCAGCTCGATCCAGGCCTGGACGCGATCATGAGCGAACGGCGTCAGCTGATCAATCTCACCTACCGCCTACTCGGTTCCCTAGCCGATGCCGAGGACGTCGTACAGGAGACCTACGCCCGCTGGTACGCCATGACCACCCAACAGCAGCGAGCAATCGAGTCCCCCGGCGGATGGCTGACGACGGTCGCCAGCCGCATCTGCCTCGACCTGCTCGCCTCGGCACGGGCTAGACGGGAGCGCTACGTGGGCGAATGGATTCCGGAGCCAGTACCCGCACCTTCGGAGTGGATGAGTGGAAAGGCGGGCGGCACCGCCGCCGACCCAGCCGACCGGGTCACCCTCGATGAGTCGATCAGCATGGCCTTCCTCATCGTGCTCGACGCGATGACCCCGGCCGAGCGCGTCGCGTTCATCCTTCACGACGTCTTCCGCTACCCCTTCGCCGAAGTGGCCGAAATCGTCGGCCGTACGCCAGCGGCGTGTCGCCAGCTGGCTAGCTCGGCCCGCCGTCGCATTCGCGCCTCGCAGGCTCCCCCGACTCCGACAACCGAGCAGGCCGACATCGTCAAAGACTTCAAGCAGGCATGGGAAGCCAAGGACATCAACGCTCTCATCGGTCTCCTCGACCCCGAGGCCACGGCGATCGCCGACGGCGGCGGCCTGGCCGCCGCCCACCTCCTGCCGATCGAAGGCAGCGAGCAGATCGCGCGCACCTACGTCGATATCGTGGGCAAGGCCCCCACCCTGACGATCCTGGAGCGCACGGTCAACGGTCAGCCCGGTCTCGTCGCCCAGCTAGACGGCACCACCGTGACCGTCTACGCATTCGACATCGTGGGCGACCGGATCAGGCGCATTTGGGCAGTACGCAACCCCGAGAAGCTCCGTACCTGGACGGCAGGCTGACCGCGGGAGGCCGCGCGTGTACGCCTGAAATCATCCGGGGTGTTGGATGGTGTTCGTGGGCAACATCATTAGCGCCGATCATGACCCCGATGCCACCGAGGTGATGATGAGCAATGGCCTTACTTCAGTGTTCTTAGACGTGCTGCTTCTGAGCGACATGCGGTCTACCTCCACAACCTGAACGACGACGACACCCGGTGCTGCCAACTATGCAACAGATAAGCGAGTTCTCACGCTCCTGGACAGCGTTGCGCACGGCGGTGGCCGACCTCTCGGACGAAGACTTTGCACAGTCGTCCGGCTGTACCGGCTGGCTCGTGCGGGATCTAGTGTGCCACTTGATCATTGACGCTCAGGACGTCCTGATCACGCTCGTGACACCCGTCGAGACCGAACCAACCCGGAACGCGGTGACCTACTGGGACGTCTCCGAAACACCGCCGACCGGCGATGACCCGCTCGATGCGCTGACCGTCCGCCTGGCCGCCGCATACGAGGAGCCGCGGCTGCTCAAGTTCCACCTCGACGACGTGGGCGCCGCCGCAGGCCGCGCCGCCGCACTCGTTGACCCGAGCCTTCGGGTCAGTACGCGCGATGAGGTCCTCACCGCGGGCGACTACCTCTCTGCGTACGTCCTGGAGTGGACGCTGCACCACCTCGACCTGATCGCACACCTCCCCGACGCGGTTGGGCCGCCCGCGCAGGGGCTGGCCCGATCACGCCAGATGCTAGAGGCGATCGCCGGGGCCGCATTCCCTGCGTCGTTCTCCGACGCGGACGCTCTGCTTCTCGGCACGGGACGGCGTGAGCCAACCGACGCGGAGACGGCCGAACTAGACGACCTGGCGACGAAACTTCCGCTCGTTCTCGGATGACCGTCTAGTCCTCGTCGAAGTAACCCTGATTCGTCCGCACCGGCGGTAGCGGCCGCAGCGGCTCGCGCACGCCGCTGCCCTCCTCGGGAGGCGGCTTGTGCTGCAACAGATCTCGCCATCCGATGGTCATCGCCCAACGCAATATTGACGCGAACTGCGTATTATGACGCATTGCCGCACACGGACTTTCGCGACTACACCGGATAGGTATCGATCAGCTTGTAAACTGCGGCCCTGGGGTTGCCCCCTAATGGTGGACACCTGACTGGTGGGACTGCTGGTCCCGCGGGAAGGATGTCCGTATGTCGGGCAAGCGTCGCAAGTACACCCCGGAGTTTCGGGAGCAGGCTGCCCGCCTGGTGATTGAGACCGGCCGTCCGGTG
>JBKOYU010000217.1:0-8314 GCA_046725575.1 Actinomycetota bacterium
TTGCTCAGCGGCGCCCACTGCTGACCATCGGGTCCGGGCCGGTGGCGGGCGTCGTTGGCGCGCAGGTGCTCTCGGCGCGCCAAGCGGAGGCTAGCGCGCCAGGCGCCCGGACCGAGGTCGACAACGTCATCACTGCGGACATGGGCGGCACGACGCTCGACGTCGGTGTACTCGAACGTGGCACGCCGTTGACAAGGGCCACAACACGATTCGGCCAGTACGAATACTTCGTACCTACGCTTGACGTCCGATCGGTTGGTGCCGGCGGCGGTTCGATCATTCGTTATGACGAGCTATCCGGAACCATCCGGGTCGGACCCCAAAGTGCGGGTGCCCGGCCGGGCCCGGCCGCCTTCGGTCGCGGCGGCACACAGGCCACCGTGACGGACGCTGACCTGGTGTTGGGATATCTCAATCCCGACTACTTCTTGCAAGGCGGCATGGCACTCGACATCGATGCGGCGCGGGCCGCTCTGGCCCGCGTCGGCGCTCCATTGGGGTTGACTGCGGAGGAAACCGCGGCCGCCGGGGTGCGGATCGTCGACAGCCACATGGCCGACGAGATCCGGCTGCTGAGCATTCACCAGGGCCACGACGCTCGCAAGTTCTCGTTGTATGCCTACGGCGGGAACGGCCCGGTGCACGCTACCGCCTTTGCCGCGCAGCTAGGGATGCCTCGGGTCGTGGTGCCGCTAGGCGATCTCGCCTCCGGCTTTTCGGCATTGGGGGTTGCGGCGTCGCAGCAGTTGGTCGTCGAGGAAGCCACGGCGATGATGCCGCATCCGTTCGACCTCGGGCAGCTCAACGAAATGTGGACTCGGCTTGAGGGATCCGCGCGCGATCGCATGGTCGCCCAAGGCGTCAAGGAAAGCGACCTCACCATCGAGCGGTTCGTCGAGATGCGTTACTCCCAGCAGATTACGGAGGTGCAGATTCCGGTCCCATCTGGGCACTACAGCGCGGAGACGACCGAAACCATCATCGCCGATTTCGAACGCGAGTACGCGCGCGTATACGGCGAAGGCAGCGGCTATGCCAAGGCCGGCTTCACCATCAAGACGATCATCGTCAAGGCCTCGTCGAAAGCGCGTGCCTTGGAGCTTGCGAGCACCGGCGCCGCGACGAACGGTGCGCCACCGCTCAAAGGGCACCGCGACGTCATCTGGTACGAGCAGCGCCTGGATGCCGTCGCCACCCCGATTTACGACGGGCCCGGGTTTCGCGCAGGCATGTCGATCACCGGTCCCGCGATCATCGAGTATCCGGACACCACCCTCGTCATGCGACCCGGGCAGGTCGCGAGGCTCGACGCGACAGACTCCGTCGTCGTCGATATCCATCAGGAGGACGGCAAGTGACCCTCGCAGAGACCACAAGGAAGGCCATCCCATGGGACGGCCAGGTTCGCAGCTACCGCCCGGACGATGACTGGCAATCGAAGATCTCGCCGAGCGTGCAGCTGTACTCCTCGCCGGACGAGCGCATCGATCCGATCACTTACGAAGTGATCCGGCACCGCCTCTGGATGATCAACAGCGCGCACGGCGAGACCCTGCAACGAGTTTCGGGCTCGCCGATGTTTCAAATCCTCGACTTCAACATGTGCATCCTGACCGCCGAGGGCGAAGTGGTCATGAACGCGCCATACTTCCAGCACCTCAACTCGGGGGCACCCCTGGTTGCGAAGTATCTGCTCGAACATTTCGCCGACGACCCCGGAATACGGGATGGCGATATCTTCCTGTGCAACGACCCCTGGATCGGGGTCGTGCACCAACCCGACGTGTTCATCGGCATGCCGATCTTCGTCGACGGTCAGCTGATGGCCTGGGTGACAAACGCAGCCCACCAGATCGATCTCGGTGGCACAGCACAGGGCGGGTTTCCGCAGAACGCGCCCAACGTCTTTCACGATCCAGTCGTGCTGCCCCCGATGAAGATCGTGGATCAGGGCAAGATGCGAAAAGACGTCGAGCGCGCCTACCTTCGGCAGTCTCGGCTGCCGGACCTACTCGCACTCGACCTGCGGGCACAGATCGCCGGCGTGCGGTTCGCCCGCGACGAGATCTTGAGAACCTGCGCCGACTTCGGCGCCGGTGCCGTTCGGGCTTCGATGGACCGGGTTCTGGTCTCGGCGCAGGAAGCGTTCAAAAAGAAGCTACTGGCGATTCCAGATGGCACCTGGACGCAGGTCCGCTACATGGACGAAAAGCTTCCGGGCGACCGCGGCAGTCAGCGCATCCAGATCAACCTGCACAAGCGCGGCGATCGGCTGGCGATCGACAATCACGGCAGCGCCCCCCAGGTCGAGGGCCCCAACGGCATGACCTACTGCTGCTTCAAGGGCGCAGTGTTGGGCGGTATCACGTTGTCGATGCTCTACGAGCAGCTGTTCGCGGCTGGTGGCGCGGATCGGCAGATCGACTGGGACGTCGAGCCGGGCACCGTTACCTGCGTCGACTGGCCAGCCGCAGTCAGCGCTGGTTCGGCGCAGCAACTCATGGTTATCCATGCTGCGTACGAAACGGTATCGAAGATGTTGGTATGCGCCCAGGGTTTCGAGGGCGACGTGCAGGCATCGGCCACGGACGCCAACGCCTGGGTGCTCTTCGGGGTGGACGAGGGTGGTGTCCAGTTCGGGGCACCGCTTACCGAGTGTCTCGCGACGGGAACCGGTGGCCGTGCCGTCGCCGACGGTCTCGATCTGGCAGGGTTCGTGTACTCGCCGCTGTCGCGCTACCCGAGCACGGAGGAGAGCGAGCTGTTCTACCCGATGGTCTACCTGTACCGCAGGCAGTTGACGGACAGCCCCGGCGCCGGTGAGTTCCGTGGCGGTGGCGGAATGACTTTCGCGGTGACGGGATACAAGGCCGGGATGCTCGGGGTGATGACCGCCGGTGCCGGACAGTCCACCACCACCCACGGCGCACCCGGACTCTTCGGCGGGTATCCGGCTCCCACCGCCGAGATCCGAGTGCTCGCGAATACCGATGTCAGCCAACAGTTCAAGGCCGGCAAGGTGGCGATGGACCACAGTGCGATCTCCGCCGAGCAGGACACCGTCCTGCGCAACAAGACCGAGGGCTTGATCATCGGCAACGACGACGTTGTCGCCGGGCGCTTCGGCGGCGGCGCCGGGCTAGGTGACCCGATTGCCCGGGCACCGCACCGGGTCGTCGAGGACGTCCGGCAGGGCTGGGTCTCAACGAAGTCCGCGCGGGCGATCTACGGCGTGGTCGTTGACCCGAACGGCGACCTCGACGAGGCGGCGACGACGGAGCTCCGTAACTTGGCTCTGACCGAGCGCAAGGCATGGCCGCCTGTCTCTGCGCGCTGGACGACTGAAACGGTCGTTGAGCTGACGGCGGCGACAGGGGAGCCGCCCCAACGGGTCCATCCGATGGTCCAGTCACTGGATGCGGGAAATGAACGCGTCCTCGCGTGCAATTGCGGCCAGGTGCTGACTCCCTACCGTGACAACTACAAGCGGGGCCTGCTCTTCGAGGAGTCCCCGGTGACCGAGATTCCGCTCGTGCAGGACCCGTCCACCTTCCTGGATGGATCGACGGTGTTCCGAAAGTACGCGTGCCCGGGCTGCCAGGCGCTCCTGGCGACGGAGGTAGTGCGCGCCGACGAGCCACCGGTGCCAGACATGGTGTTCGCATGACGGGAACCACTGACGCGATCGCGTTCCGCATTCATCGCGAGGAAGGACGAATGTGACGATTACGCAGGGTGTCCAGGAAACGGCCGGCAGCGGCGCTGACTCACCAGATGCTGAGGCGCTGCAACGCTTGCTGTCGGGACGCCATAGTTGCCGGGCATATCTGCAGGATCCCGTGCCGCGGCCAATTGTGGACCGGATCTTGGAGCTAGCTGCTCGCACGCCTTCGTGGTGCAACACCCAGCCCTGGGACTTGGTGATCACCGCGGGCGCCGCCACTGAAAGGTTCCGGTCGGCGCTCAGTGCCCACGCGCGCCTGGGCGAGGCCGTGACCGACTTTCCTTTTCCCGATGCTTACGAGGGCGAGTACTTGCAGCGGCGTCG
Source organism: Actinomycetota bacterium (assembly GCA_046725575.1). Classification (GTDB taxonomy): domain Bacteria; phylum Actinomycetota; class Actinomycetes; order Mycobacteriales; family Mycobacteriaceae; genus Mycobacterium. The sequence goes on from JBKOYU010000217.1 coordinate 4,049, forward strand.
CGAAACTGCGTGGCAGCTATACAACAGCGTGGGGATCGCAAAGGGCGATCGCGCGGCCTCGGCTGCCCAAACGGCGAAGAACTTCGAATTCTTTGGCGCCCCTCATGTCGCGATCGTGACTAGTGAGGCGGCGCTCGGTGTCTATGGCGCGATCGATTGTGGGCTCTACGTCAACAACTTCCTGCTTGCCGCGCAGGCGCTCGGCGTGGGCGCAATCCCGCAAGCCGCACTGGCGATGCACGCGCCGTTTATCCGCAAATTCTTCGGGCTGCCCACAAACCGTCGGATCGTCTGCGGGATCTCCTTTGGCTGGCCGGACCGCGAAGACCCGGTGAACCGATTTCGTACCTCCCGGCGCAGGGCGGAACAGACCGCGACTTGGGTTAGCTGATCGATGGGCAAGCGGGTGCGCCCGAACTAGGATATTTCGTTCCATCAACGGGCTCGCAGTTCTGGAGAACGATCGTTGGCGTGATTGGACCGAAGCGCCGTAATGGATTCTGCTGCAAACCATTCGCCGTGGAAGGCTGCTCCGGATATGCAGACGCAACGGCAAGTTACTCGGATGCCGTCTTCCTGCGGAACACAATCGTCTGGGATGTCAGATGGAGCACCGTTTGGCCGATCTGATTGGCTAACGTTCCTGCCATTGTCAGGCGGACGGTGGTCTCTGTGTGGTCCTGTGCGCGCATCACTTCCGCCGTACCGAATAGCAGGTCGCCCGGCCGCACCGGATTAGGCAATCGCATCCGGTCTGCGCCATAGCCAGCGTAGATCGCGGTTCTGCTCAGGAGGGCATCAACTTGCAAGCGTTGGAATACCGCGAAGGTGTGCACTCCGCTTGCGATCAGACCGCCGAAGTGTCCAACCTTTGCGTGCTCGGCATTCACGTGAAACGGGAGCGGGTCCCACTGCGTCGCAAACTCGATGATGTCCTCCGCATCGACTCGCCGTGAGCCAAGATCGAACGTGGCGCCGGGTAGAAGGTCCTCTGCGAAGAGGCGATCGCCTGCGTCGTCTTGCATGATGAGTTCCCCTCTTGGGGTTGGTCAGCGGAGTCTAGAGGCGGGATCGACCCAGCGTTCCCGCCTTTCGATCGGGGTCCAGCTTCTTGCGCGGCCGATGTAATTCGAAGGAATTTAGGATTCTATCGTCTCATTACCGGCGGGCAATGCACGGGGGGACGGTGTCGGCAGAAGCTGGACGGTCATCGCTCGTTCGTCGTTCGTGTGCAAAATGTGAACGAGCGTTGACATCAAAGATCATATGCGACTAACCTCATGTCCGTAGGCGGAAAGCGATGTGCGCCACAACAGGTGCGCATCCCTGCGCCGACCTGGCCGATGCAGATCGTGATCGATCCTGCACCCGCGGTCGCCTTCATCGTCGGCATGACAAGTAGGGATATCGCCTTGACCGTGAACTCAACGACTTTCAGCGGACGAACCGCCATCGTCACCGGCGGCTCGAGGGGCATCGGACACGCAGCCGCAGCAGTACTGGCGGCCGGCGGCGCCAACGTCATCATCACTTCGCGGCATCAAGAGGCCGCCCGCGCGGCTGCGGCCGACGTCGGGAACGGCGTTGTCGGTATGGGGGCGCACATCACCGACGAATCTGCCGCGAACGAGTGCGTCAACTTCGCGGTCGAGCAGTTCGGGGCGTGCGACATCCTGGTCAACAATGCCGGCACCAATCCCGCGTTCGGTGCGGTACTCGACCAAGACTACGGGCGGTTCGCGAAGACCATCGATGTCAACGTATGGGGGCCGCTGCTGTGGACGAAGTTGGTGTGGAACGCGTCCATGCGCGACCACGGCGGCGTGGTCATAAACACCGCCTCGCTGGGTGGCCTCGCACCATCACAGCACGTCGGCGTGTACAACGCGTCCAAGGCGGCGCTGATACACCTGACCCGCCAGCTCGCGGTGGAGCTGAGTCCTCGCGTCCGTGTCAACGCGGTCGCTCCCGGCGTCGTGCGCACCAAGATGGCGGAAGCCGTATGGCGCGACGACGAGGCATCCGTCGCCGATCGCACACTCATCGGGCGCATCGGAGAACCTCCCGATGTGGCCCAGGCCATCGCTTTCCTGGCTTCCGATGCGGCAAGTTGGATCACCGGGCAGACACTGGTCATCGATGGCGGCCAGCTGCTCGGAGCGGCTGCCGATCCCCACAAGCCAGTAACGAGCACTCACAACTGCTAACGGATCTATGAGGGGAAGCCATGACTCGATCAGTTGCTAGCGGCGTCGTTTCGGTTGAGGGCTTGTCCGAACGCGAATCGCTGGCCGTCGTCTTCCAGGAAACATCCGCCCGCGCACCCGAGCGCGTTGCCCTACGCACACCCGACGACTCGGTTTCGTTGACGTGGGGCCAGTACCGCAGTCGCGTCAGAGCGATCGCAGAAGGGCTGGCCGCAGCGGGGGTCAGCCGGGGTGACGGAGTTGGTCTACTCCTGACTACGCGCCCGGAGTTTCATCTCGCCGACACAGCAGCGCTACATCTCGGCGCCTACACGACATCGGTATATACGACGCTGCCGCCAGCGGATATGACCTACGTGCTACAAGACTCCGGCGTCAAGATCCTCTTTACCGAGGCAGCCTTGCTGGAAAACGCGCGCGCTGCCACGGCAGGCCTCGACGGCATCGAGCTGATAACCGTCGACGGTAATCGTCATGGGTTGCGAACCCTGTCCGAACTTGAATCCGTCAAGCTGGCCGGCTTCGATTTCGAATCGAGTTGGCGGGCCGTGCATCCAGACGATCTGGCGCTGGTGACTTATACGTCGGGAACCACTGGAACGCCCAAAGGTGTGGAGCTCACCCACGCCGCCATCCTGGGCAATCAGCAAGGCCTGAACACCGCTGACAGAATCTTCGACGGCGCCCGGGCGGTGTCCTATCTGCCGATGGCCCATGCCGCGGAGCGCCACCTTTCCCATTACCGACCGATGGTCGGGGGGTTCACCGTCACGATGGTCAACGACCACACGCAGCTGAGCAAAGTTCTGGCCGACTTCCAGCCGGACCACTTCTTCAGCCCGCCGCGGCTGTATGAGAAGTTCCGCGCGTCGTTGCTGTTGACCGTTGAATCGTGGCCATCGGACTTGCGCGCCGAATTCGACCGACTGATGGAGTTAGGCGCGCGCGAGCTGGAGGCGCACGAGGGTAGCGGTGCGCCGTTGTCCCCCAGTGAATCCGAGACCCTGCAACGCCTGCGCGCCGAAGTGGGTAAACCGCTCCTGGCCATCGTGGGCTTGGCTTCGGTCACCTCCGCGCTGACCGGATCGGCGCCGGTGCCCAAAGACATCATCGTCTTCTACGCGGCGCTTGGCATGCGGATCCTGGAGGCATGGGGCCAGTCGGAGTCCGGTGCGTTCGGCGCATTCAACACAGTCGAGCACTCGCGCGTCGGCACGGTCGGGCGCGCACTGCCGGGTTGCGCCATCAAATTACTCGATGACGGCGAGATCCTGCTCAAGAGCCCATGGTTGATGCGCGGATACCGCAATCGCCCCGAGGACACGCGCTCAGTGATCGACGACGAAGGTTGGCTTCACACCGGCGATCTCGGCGCGATGAGCTCCGACGGGTTTCTGTCCATCATCGGCCGCAAGAAGGAGATCATCATCAATTCCTTCGGCAAGAACATGTCGCCAGCCAATATCGAGAGCAAGCTCTGCGATGCGGATCCGATCATCGCGCACGCGGTCGCGATCGGCGACAGGCGCCCACACGTGGGCGCACTGCTGGTGCTCGATCCCGCTCAACTGCAGGCGCTTGTGGCGAAGCTAGGCATTGGCGATGAGCCCCTTGAGCGGATCGTCAGGCATCGCGATGTTCATGACCGGATCGCCAAGGCGGTCGACAAGGCCAACGCACAGCTGTCCCGTGTGGAGAGCGTCCGCAGCTTCACGATCCTGCCCACGGAATGGCGACCGGCCAGTGACGAGCTGACTCCCACGATGAAGCTTCGCCGACGGGAGGTACACCGCAAGTACGCCAACGAGATCAGCGCGCTGCCCTAGCGCGCAGCTCGACGAGCACCGGCCGTCCGGTGAACGTCAGTACACGTCCCCTGTTTGTCATTCGTCATGCACTCATAGCCGTTGACCATTGATGGTCTTCGCTGTTTTTAGGTCCAAGCCCTGTGTTTCAGCCCCTGTGGCTACCGTCTTTTTGGGTGATACATGCCAAGAATGTGAACGATCGTTGACATGAACAACCAAGTGCAAGTAACGTCACATCCGTAGGTGGAAGC
>JBKOYU010001120.1:0-6426 GCA_046725575.1 Actinomycetota bacterium
TACATTTGGTGAGTCCGACATGCCACTTCTCCCATCCTGCTACTTCATGTGATCCGGCTGCACGAACTTGGGCTAACTCGCGATCACCGCCCGGCGCGCCGGAGTTTCCGTTTTCGCCCTCGGGCCGGGACTCCATGGCCCGGCCACGATCCGCGCTGCCCTGCCGATCGGGCGGCCTTGGCGCGGCCATGCATGTTCCTTCGCTTTCTGTGCGCGCTCTTAGAGTCGCTCAACGGAATTCCAAGCCAGCCGCATCGCGTTCGGCGGGGCTCCAGCGTCTGGCCCGATGCAGTCGCGACGCCCAGTCCGCTGCGGCGGCCAGGTAGGCCGGCTGGGGATTTCGCTGGTGCTCCCGGATGCAGGCCTCGGCGAACTTGAGCGCGTGAGGATCGTCGGTCGCGATGGAGCGTTCAATGATGGCGGACGGCTCGTGCGTCGGCCATTCGTGGCTCTTGGGCGGCGTTTCGTCGCCGTATGCCGCGGCTGTCGCGGCGACGTTTTGCCAGACGTAGGCGAGCGCCTTCTTGTGCAGCCCAGCCGGGAGGTGCGGCAGCATAAGACGCAGAGCGGCCGGCGCCGTGACCGTGTGCAGCAATACGAGCGGTTGATGGTCTGCGTTCGCCAGGTACATGCGGGCCCCCGCCGCGGTAAGCGAGCTGAGCGCGTCCTCGACCGAATCAGGCTCGGCGGCCCCGTCGACGGCTCGCGAGAACTCGACCCCATGCGCTTGCATCACACTGAGGTAGACCTGCCTCGGCATGCCAGGCCGCGCCTGGCCACTCAGGAAAAGCGGGATCCGCAGGAGCGCGTCGCCGAGATTGAGTGTGCCCGTGAGGCGGGGAGTGCCGGGGAGCTTACGGTAGTAGGCCGCCCAGTAGGCAAGCGCGACACCCAATTCTTCGACGCGTAGCGAGGTCTCGGCGTCCGTCAGCGCGCGCAGGGCGTGGGCCGTGCGAATGAATCCGTGCGCGCCGGCGGATGGCGTGGCGGGCATCAGACGGCCGATCCACTCTCGGAACACTGCCTGCCATGGGGCCTCGGCAAGTTGGGCGCGAAAAAAGGCCACCCAGTCTCCGAACCGGTCAATGGCACCGAGGGCCTGGGCCCAGTTTTCTGCCGTAACCGGCGAGCGGGGTGCCGGCATCGCATCGAGCTGTCGTCGGTATCGGTCTGCCCAGGCGACGACGACATCGTCGCATCCGAGAGCGACCAGCGCCTCGGCGGCCATCGGTCCGTGATTGGGCGCGGGGCCGCCAGCGACTTCGCTTCCGGTGCCTCGGAGCAGCTCGAGTGCTTCGTCAAAGGTGCTGTTGTTCATCATCGATTCCTCCTGCCCCTATGCGAACCGAGGGTGCGATCGGTTGGGTGGGCGACGTCGACACGGTCACCGCGCCCTCTCTTTAACGACACCGCGGCCCACCCGAGCAATGCAATGCTCAAGAGTTCGCACGCGACCCAGAGCCGACGAAAATCGTCCGTGATGGCATCGCTTGCAGCGGTGATTCCGAGGAGCACCGTAGCCAGCGCGGCCCCTACGAACCGCGCGGCTTGAAATAGCCCGGCCGCGGTTCCGAGCCGCGCGGGTGACGCTCCATCGGTCAGTTGGGCCTGCAGGCCGAGGTTATTGAAGGCATGAGACGCCCCAAGCGCCACCATCGCTGCGAGAGGCACGACCACCGAGGTCTGTGTATGCATCGTGACCAGCAGACCCGTTCCGAGACATAGGCCACTGGTGCCCACCAATGACGTCGCTGCGGCGCCCGACCGTGAGACGGTTCGGGCCGCCATCGGGGTGGTGAGAGCAGAGACGATCACCATCGGGGCCATCGCGGCGCCCGTCCCGACGGCACCGAGTCTCGCGGACTGGAGCAGCCACAGCGGCAGCGCAAAGAAGGCGGCGAAGAACACTGTGCACGCCACAGCGAAGCGTGCCGACACCGAAAACAGCTGTCGCTGAAGGACAATCCGACTTCGCTCTGCACCCCCCGCATCGCGCCGGATGCCTGCGCGATCCGCTGGGAAGTGGCGCAGCAGTAGCAGCGTGGCGGCAATGACGATGGGCAGGTTGGCGAGAAACAGCGCGCGCCATCCCACGGTGACCAGCAGCGTCGCCCCGAGCATCGGCCCCAGGGCGGCGCCCAGATTGGACACCATCGCCACAGCGCCAAGCCACGCTGGTGGGAGCTGCCGATCCGAACGGTCCCGTGAGCCGAGTATTCGCAGCAACGCGATCCCGGCCGGAAACGCGGTGGCCGTCCCTAGCGCCTGGGCGGTGCGCAGAACCAACAGTAGTGAGAACGTTGCAGCACAGGCCGCGGTGAGTCCACTCAGGCCGGTGACGACGAGTCCCGCGAGGAGCACACGCCGTGGGCCGAGCCGGTCCGCCAGATAGCCTGCCAGGGGATGTCCCACCGCGGACGCCAAAGCGAAAACCGTTAGCAGCCAAGTCGATGCGCGGGCGCTAGTGCTGAACTCGCGCTGCAAATCCGGAAGCGCGACGGGGAACATCGACGTATTCAGCGGGCTGAGCATGGCCGCCACCGCGACGGTACCGACGGCCGTGCGGCCTGATTGACGGATCTCTGGCGACTTCATGCGCGATGCCTCGACCTCACGCCGTCAAGTATGAGATCGAGTTTCTCATGCGTCCAAGACCTTGTTATACGCGCTGTGATACCTTTCCGGCATCATCGAAATCCGCCACCTCCGCTACTTCGTCGCAGTCGCCGAAGAGCTCCACTTCGGGCGCGCAGCCGCTCGCGTGCACATCGTCCAGCCAGCGCTGAGCCGTCAAATCCGCGCTCTGGAGCAGGAGTTGGGGGTCAGGCTGTTCGAGCGCGATCGCCGCGGCGTGGCATTGACGCCGGCCGGTGCGGCCTTTCTCGAGGAGGCGAGAGGTCTACTCGAGCATGTGGTCCGCGCGGTGGAGGCCGCGCAGCGAGCCGATCGGGGCGAGCTCGGGTCACTCCGAATCGGTTACGTCCCCGCCATGGTCAGCACCGGCCTGCCGGAGATGGTGCGGCGGTTTCGGGAGCGCCACCCCGACGTCGACGTGCGGCTGCAGGAGATGACCCCTGCGATGCAGGTCGAGGCACTGCTCAGGGAACGGGTAGACGTGGGATTCGTCCGTGGCCCCGTTCACGATCCGGCGCTCGCAACGCAGACGGTGCTCGAGGAGCCCCTGGTGGCCGCCCTGCCGTCCGGCCACCGGCTCGGCCGCAACAAGCGCCTCCGGCTCGCGATGCTGGCGGGTGAGCCGTTCGTGCTGCAGGCGCGATCGCTTGGGCCAGGCTCACACGACCAGATCCTGGCGATCTGCCGGAGTGCCGGGTTCACCCCACGGGTCGTGCAAGAGGGCTCGCAGGCCGAGGTGGCAAGCCTCGTCGCATCGGGAGCAGGTGTCGCGATCGTTCCGGCATCGTTGCGGACGATCCGTCGCGCTGGTGTCCTCTACCGTCCCTTACATGAGCGGCCGATGACCCGCTTGGACCTGGTCTGGCGTAAGGATGCGGCGCTGCCGGTGTTGCACGCGTTCCTAGCGGAGGTGCAACAGACGGGTGTTCACAGGGTCCGGTCCAACGCCCGATGAGCTGTTCCGGCTGAGTGGCGCAACGAAGATCACGCCTCTTTTGTGGTTGTAGTCGCGGAATACCTTTGGGGGCAAAGGTTTTCGATGGGAGCGATCGCCCAGAGTGTCAGGTCGCGTCGTGCTGGAGCTCGGCGGGAATGGGCAGCGACATGAGTCGCAGTATTTCGGCGAGCTTGGTGTCCAGTTCCAGTCCCACCGCGGCGATGCGGGGATCGCCGAAGCTGGCGAACCGGGTTGACGGTTGGTCGATGCTCAAATGGGTCCGACCGTCAGCGTCTTGGTAGATCGCGGTACGCAGCGGCGCGTAGAGCATGACACCCGGATCGTGCCGAAACATTCTCTCGACGATCACGTTGTTGCCCATCATGTAAGTGACCGCGCGCGTCCGGTGTCCGAACAACTGCATCTGCGGTGACGGATCGAACGTCCAAAAGTTCACGAACGTGTGCGGTGCAAGTTCGTTGGTGTACTGCCTTATGCGCGATAGGTCGCCACTCAAGACCAGTCGGGTAAGCTTGGCGAAATCCACAGTGGGAACCAGTGATTCATAGCGTTCCAGAACGTCGTCGAACGCGGCGTCGGTGTCGATCACCAACCGGTTGACCGTGTGGGCGACGGTATGTGCGGTCCTAGTGTCTACGGGCATGACGCGTACCGTACTCCCTTTCCCGCACAGCGGGATGTCCCAGTTACCGGCAGTTTTGGGAGTTTTGAACTGCCGGTCGAACTGCCTTGTTCGGCTCGGTGCGCCGTGCGACTCTTTCGATGATCACCGCGCGTCCATGCGTGTGTAGTGCCGCACTCGAGAACGAGAACACATGTCGCGTCATCACATCACTGTCACTGTCAACGGAGAGCCGCGGCGCGCCGAGGTCGATGCCAGAAAGCTGCTCGTCCACTTCCTGCGCGATGATCTAGGCGTCACAAGCACCCATGTGGGGTGCGATACCACCCAATGCGGGGCGTGCACAGTGCATCTCGATGGCAGCGCCGTGAAGTCATGCACGATCCTGGCGGTCCAGGCAGACGGTGCTTCGGTCGATACCGTCGCGGCCCTGAGCAAGGCCGGTGACGGCGAGCACCGCCTGCTGTCCGCGTTTCGTGACCACCACGCCCTGCAGTGCGGTTTCTGCACCCCAGGCATGGTCATGAGCACGCTGGAGCTGCTTCGCCGCGAACCGCATCCGAGCGAAGAGCGAATCCGCTCGTGGCTCAAGGGAAACTTCTGCAGGTGCACTGGATATCAGCACATCGTCGATGCGATCGTCGCGGCTGGGGACACGACAGTCTCTCGTCGTGATGGCGACGCGACCACCGCGGGAGCCGGCCGATTCGTCGGCCAACCCCTTACGCGACGAGAAGACGACCATCATCTGCGGGGACTGGGACGGTTCACCGACGATGTCAGATCCGCCGATGTGGCCGGCACCTTGCATGTCGCCCTCCTGCGCAGCCCGCGCGCTCACGCCCGGATCCGGTCGGTCTCTGTGCAGCGAGCAGTCAAGATGCCGGGTGTGTTGGCCGTCGTAACGGGCGCGGACTTCCTCGACTCGGTCGCGCCACTCCCGACGAACTGGGTCCTGCCGGGCATGCCGGTTCCGGTGCACCGGGTGCTCGCCGAGAAGGTGGTCCGATTCCAGGGGGAAGGCATCGCCGCCGTTGTCGCCACTGATGCCTACAGCGCAGCGGACGCGGTCGACGCCATTGACGTGGAATACGAGTCGCTGCCCGCGGTGACCGACCCGTGGCAGGCGGCACACGCCGGCGCCCCGCTGGTGCACCCGGGACTCACCGAGGACGGCAACGTCGTGTTGCGGCTTCCGATGTATGCGGGCGACTACGAGTCTGCTCGGGAACGTGCTGATGTCGTCATTCGACAACGGCTCAGGAACCAAAACCTCATCCCCGGCGCGTTGGAGCCACGGTCGGTTTTGGCCGAATACGACGACGGCGCAGGGACGGTGACCGTCCACAGCAGCACTCAATCGCCGCACATCATCAAGCGAATGCTTGCCGAGGTCCTGTCCTACCCCGAAGAGCGGCTGCGCGTCGTCGCGCCGGATGTGGGCGGTGGGTTCGGATCAAAGCTGCACCTGTACCCCGAGGAAGTCCTGGTGACCGCGCTGGCCATCCGGCTACGGCGCGCGGTTAAGTGGACCGCCACCCGCAGCGAGGATTTCCTGGCCACCAACCACGGCCGTGACCACGTCCAAGACGTGGAACTGTGTGCCACCAACGACGGAGTCATCACGGGTGTCAAGGCAACCCTGTACGCAAACCTCGGGGCCTACCTGTCGGGCATGGCGGTCGGCATTCCGACGGCTAACTGCGCCACGATGGTGACGGGCGTCTACCGGATCCCCAACGTTCACGTCGACACGATAGGCGTCCTGACGAACACCTCGCGTGTGGACACCTACCGCGGCGCCGGTAGGCCCGAGGCCACGTACCTCATCGAGCGCATGGTCGACCAACTCGGACGGGAACTCAGCATCGACCCGGCAGAGATCCGCCGCCGCAACTTCATCCCGCCGGACGCCTTTCCGTACCAGTCGCCGCTGTTCGTCTTTGACAGCGGCAATTACGAGCACAATCTGGATACGGCGTTGGGCATCATCGACTATGACAAGCTGCGCAGCGAACAGGCCGCGCTTCGCCTTCAGGGCCGCTACCGGGGAATCGGGCTCGCGACGTACACCGAGTTCACCGGACTTGGTTCCGGCAGGCTGACAGCCGCGGTGGGATTCGCATATGGCGGTTGGGAATACGCGCGTGTGCTTGTCCATCCGACTGGTCGGGTGAGTGTGCACGTGGGCACCGCCGACCACGGCCAGGGG
>JBKOYU010000235.1:0-3632 GCA_046725575.1 Actinomycetota bacterium
GATCCGAACCCCACGGATTGGGTGCGCTTTGAAACCGCGTCGTGCTTGAGAATCGCATCGGGCGTACCCGTGGCTCCGTCGGAGTAGCCGACCGCGTACCCGTACCGGTGGGGCCGGCCAACCAATCGCTCGTCGACGCGCGGGAATTCCTGCGCCGTGTCATCGAGCCGCTCTTCGGTCACTTTTCCGGCGTTGAGGTCGACGATCCACCGGTCCAGCGACTGGGTCTGGGGGACCAGGCGGCTTCCGCTGTTGAAGACGGATGCGTGGCGCACGACGTCGAGCACGATCCGTTCACCGTCGTCGTATGCGTTGAGTGGATGAAAGACGTAGCACGGCTGCACCTCGAACCACCGGATGTCGTCCGCCGTCCCCTCGCGAGGCAGCACCCCGACGCGAGCCTGCCGCTCCGGCGCCCACCGGTACGGCATTCCACCGCTCGGCGGACCCGACCGCTCCGAGCCACGCATGATCGCGCGCACCATGAAATCCGGTGCGGCGTGGCGTTCGGCCAGCCGCGTCAGCATTCCGGCGACGGCCTTGGCTGGCCTGCTGCTCAACGACCCGCCGAGGTCCAGCGCGACGGGCAGGTCGTAGAGGACGACGTACTTTTCGGTCAGCGAGAAGTCATGCATCATCGTCTGCGCGTTGAGCCGGATGTTCACCGTGCGGCGGACCTTGCCGTCGACACCGGTGACCGTGTACTGAACGATGTTGCCGCGCATCGGGTTGTACGACACGGCGTGCAGCTCGCCGGTGGCCGGGTCGCGCTTCGGATGCGCGGTGTATCCGCCGAACAGCGTGCCGCAGAAATCCGACGGGCCAACGGTTTCCAGCTCGTCTGTGAGCTCATACGGCCGCACCCCAGACTCAGCGATTGCCAGCGTCTTCCCCGCGTGGCCGATGATGTTCGTGTTGGCGGCGAAGTCAACACCGCCGGCGTGCGCGCCACCGGCCCAGGTCTCGCCCAAAGCGCGCGCGACCGCTGCGGAGCGCACCCAGCGGTTGCGATACCAGTGCGCCTTGCCGTCGCGCAGCCGAAGGCCGTGCGCCATCCCAGTACCCAGGAACCAGTGATACGTTGCCGGGTCCGGGTCGCCCATCGGGTTCGGCCCTATGCGCAAATAGCGGCCGTCGAGGTAGTCGGGAATCGCTCCAGTGACGTTGAGATCGATCGCGGTGATCTCCTCCCGCACGGGCGCGTAGTTGCCGTTCAGGTACGGGTTCTCCGTCTCACGGACGGGTGCTGCAGTGGTCATGTCTCGATGCTGCGCCTGTGCGTCCTCGCCGCGCGACCCCCTGACGGTTGAATTTCGGTGTCCATCGACCGGTTGACAGGTCCGCGAACGTTCCTTACCGCTCGAAAAATCGGCCAGCTTTCGAGCGGCAAGGAACGTTCGGCGCTACCGCGACTAGTGCTCGGTGGCCCGCAATCCCAGGGCAAGCACCAAGCGGTCGTCGGGGTCATCCAGCGACGTCGACAGCAGTTTTTCGATCCGGCGGACGCGATAGCGGACGGTATTCGGATGCACATGCAGTCGCTGCGCCACCGCCGCGATGTCACCGAATCCGTCGATGTACGCCTGCAGCGTGTCGGCCAGCATCGGCTCCTGGTCGCGCAGTTGCCGCACCCGCGGGTCGACCAACCGGGGCTGCCCGGCCACCTGCGAGACGATCTCATCGAGCAGCACGGTGGTGCGCGCCTCGTCGAGCGAGCTGACCTGTCCGATGGCGCCTGGGTGGCGCTCGGCGCTGTCGAACACGCGGTCCACTTCGGCGCGGGCCGCCGCGGCGCCTGCCAGCCCGGCCAGCGGGCTGGCGATCACCGCGCGCAGCGTCAGGCCGAGTTCGCGACGCAACGCCGCGACCACACCGCGCACCCACGACGTCACCGACGACGACCCGCCGGTTTTCGGCAGCAGCACGTACACCCGCTCACCCGTAGATGCAATCTGGGCGTCGGCCCGAAAAGCGCTGGCGCTCAACGCAATCACGTCGGCCGGCACGGAGGTCTCGACGCCGACGAAGCCGATGAGGGCGGCGCGCCCGTCGGCCGTGATGCCCAGCTCGCGGGCGATCGCGCCGACGTCCGCGTCCTCGCCCAGCAGACCGAGCAGTTCCTGCACTCGCACGGCGTGCGTCGACGGCGTGGCCGCCAGCCGCGACATGATGCGCGCCGCCAGCACCGCCCCGCCCCGCAGGATGTCCTCGACGTCGTCGGCGAGCGGCGCCGACCCCTGCTGCAGCCAGATGGTTCCGGCGAAACCCGGTCTGCGGCGCGCATCGGTCGGTGGCAGATGGATGCCGACGGCGAGGCGCGGCCGCAGTCCCAACTCCGGACGCTCGGCGACCCGGACGACGTCGCCGCTGGCGCGCAGCGCGTCGAAGATGCCCCACTGGCCGATCCACTCCAGGTGCTCGGGCGGTCCGGCACGGCCCAGGATGGTCAGCCGGCGCAGTTCGTCGGCCTCGTCGCTGGACGCCGAGTAGGCCAGCACGTGGGATTGCTCGTCCTCGATGCTGATCATGCCGTGGGTGCGGTCGGCGATGGACTGGGCGAGGCCAAACAGGTCTGTGCCGGAGTCGTAGAGCGGATCGCCGCGGTCGCCGTGATGTTCGAAGGCGTGATTGACGAGTTTGTACAGCAGCTCCCACCGCGCCCGCGGTTCGACGGCCACCACCGCGATACCGAGCGCGACCGCGCGCTTGACCGCGGCGGCCGACGGTTCCTTGACGAAGATGGCCGCGGGCTGCCGGAGCCGCTCGGCCGGCGACATCCCACCTGTGCCGGCCTGCTGCCCGATCCAGCGCACCGCCTCGGCGTCGGACACTCCGAGCAGGAAGAACAGGTCCGCCGAACCCGGGCCGACCGCGAGCCCGAGCCGGACGTCGTCGGCGTCGACGAGTGCCACCGAACCCACCGGCATGTCCAGGCCACGCGGCGCCTCGACCAGCGTCACCATCGTGCGATCGAGGGCGAGCAGAAGCTGCCCGAGACCGAGTCCGGTCGCCGGCACCGCCATGCCGCACTCCTTTGTCTGATTCGACTATAGATGCCAGATGGTGTTGTCGGATCGGCCATGTGTTGCGCGTCGCAATGCGGGGATCCTTGCAGCATGGACGCCATCACCGACGTGCCCCTGCCGGCCAACGAGCCGGTCCATGAATACGCACCTGGTTCGGGTGAACGCACCCGGCTGACCGAACAGCTTCAGGCCCTGGCCCACGACCCGATCGACCTGCCGCACGTCATCGGCGGGGACCACCGTATGGGCGGCGGCCAACGCGTCGACGTGGTCCAGCCGCACAGGCACGCCTCGCGGCTGGGCACCTTCACCAACGCCACTCACGCCGATGCCACCGCCGCCATCGAGGCCGCGATGGCCGCCAAGACCGACTGGGAAGCCACCCCGTTCGACGAACGCGCCGCCGTCTTCCTGCGCGCCGCCGACCTGCTGGCCGGTCCGTGGCGGGAGAAGATCGCCGCGGCCACCATGCTCGGTCAGTCGAAGTCCGCCTATCAGGCCGAGATCGACGCGCCCTGCGAGCTCGTCGACTTCTGGCGGTTCAACGTCGCGTTCGCGCGCCAGATCCTGGCGCAACAGCCGATCAGCAGCCGCGGCGTGTGGAAC
>JBKOYU010000680.1:0-7792 GCA_046725575.1 Actinomycetota bacterium
CCCGCGAACGGTCCGCGGCGTCGCTGGCCGCGGTGACGACCCTGCAGTCACGGTTGCTGGATCTGGTGGCGGGCATACCCACGCTGCGCGCACTGAACCGGGTGGGTGGCTCCGCACAGCGGATCGCCGAACTCGGTGCGGCCCATCGCCGCTCGGCGATGTCCACGTTGCGCATCGCGTTTCTTTCGGCGCTCGTGCTGGAACTGCTGGCCACCCTCGGTGTCGCGCTCGTCGCCGTCGGAGTCGGCCTGCGCCTGGTGTACGGCGACATGACGCTGGCGGCCGGTCTGACCGCCCTGCTGCTGGCGCCGGAGGTGTTCTGGCCGCTGCGCCGCGTCGGTATGGAGTTTCACGCCGCCCAAGACGGAAAGACGGCTGCGGACAAGGCGTTTCGGCTAGTCGATATGCTGCACACGCGACCCGCGGGCGCGCGCACCGTGACGGCGGCGGGCGCAACCATCCACATCGCCGAACTGGACGCCGACGTCGAACCGGGTCTGGTGACCGTGTTGACCGGACCCAACGGTGTCGGCAAGACCAGCCTGCTACAGACCATTCTCGGGTTGAGCCCCGGCGACGTTCGGGTCGGCGGTGTCGACGTCGCCGACCTGGATCCTCAGGCGTGGTGGGGTCAGGTGGCCTGGCTCGCGCAGCGTCCCGTCCTTGTGCCCGGCACCATCCGCGACAACCTCGAACTGTTCGGGCCGCTTGCCGACCTCGAAAGCGCCTGCCGCGCCGCGGGTTTCGATGAGGTGCTGGCTGCGCTGCCGGGCGGATTGGAGACCGTCATCGGTCGCGACGGTATCGGCTTGTCGCTGGGCCAGCGGCAGCGGCTGGGCCTGGCGCGGGTATTCGGTTCGCCTGCACCGGTGCTGCTGCTCGACGAGCCTACGTCGCACCTGGACGCGCGGATGGAAGCCCGCGTCCTGCAAGCCATCCTGGCACGGGCGCGGACCGGGGCGACCGTGCTCGTCGTCGGCCACCGCGACCCGGTACTGGCAATCGGCGACCGCGTTTTGTACATGGGGAGCCTCGTCCATGCGTGACCTGTTGCGGCCCCGGCTGCCTCGGCTGATGCTGGCCGTGGCGCTAGGGGTGCTGTCGCTGGGCAGCGCGCTGGCGCTGGCCGGTGTCGCGGCCTGGCTGATCACCCGGGCATGGCAGATGCCACCCGTGCTTGACCTTTCGGTGGCCGTGGTGGCGGTGCGCGCGCTCGGCATCTCGCGCGGCGTGCTCGGCTACTGCCAGCGGTTGGCGTCGCACGACACCGCGCTGCGGGCGGCCGCTGACACACGCGAGCGGCTGTATCGCCGGCTGGCCGATGCGCCCGCTGAAGTCGCGATGCGGTTGCACAGCGGTGAATTGGTGGCCCGGATCGGCGCCTCTGTCGACGAGCTGTCCGATGTGGTGGTGCGCGCGGTGTTGCCGATTGCGGTCGCCGCGGTGCTCTCAGTGGCCGCCGTGGCGACGATCGCCGTAATCTCCCCCGCCGCGGCAGCCGTGCTCGCGGTTTGCCTGGCGATCGCGGGTGTGGCCGCGCCGTGGTTGGCCGCCCGCGCCGTCACCGCCGCGGAAGACGTTGCGGCGCAGCATCATTCCGGCCGTGACGTCGCGGTCATGCTCGCCCTCGAGCACGCGCCCGAATTGCGGGTCAACGGCCGCCTCGACGCGGTTATCGCCGAAGCCGATCGCCGGCACCGCGATTGGGGCCGCGCCACCGACCGGGCCGCCGCCCCCGCCGCTGTGGCCGCCGCGGCGCCGACAGCAGCCGTCGGCATCAGCGTGCTCGGCGCCATCGTCGCCGCGATCGGGATCGCCGACGCCGTCGCACCGATGACCGCGGCGATACTGATGCTGTTGCCGCTCTCGGCATTCGAGGCGACCACCGCATTGCCTGCCGCCGCGGTGCAGCTCACCCGCTCACGAATCGCGGCACGGCGACTGCGCGACCTCACCGAGCCGGACACCGATATGCGAATGCGGCCGCGGGTGACGCCCGTGCCGCTCGAACCGGGTGACCGGCTCGCGGTCACCGGACCCAGCGGTGCCGGCAAGACCACGCTCTTGATGGCCATGGCCGAAAACCCTTCGGAGGCTGCGTTTTTCGCCGAAGACGCGCATCTATTCGCCACCACGGTGCGCGACAATCTGCTGGTTGCCCGCGGCGACGCCACCGACGAGGAGCTGCGGAATGCGCTGGTGCGAGTGGGCCTTGGCGACTGGCTCGATGAGTTGCCCACCGGCCTGTCGACGGTGCTGGTCGGTGGCGCGGCGGCCGTCTCCGCCGGGCAGCGCAGGCGGCTGCTGCTGGCGCGGGCGCTGATCTCGACGGTGCCGACCGTGCTGCTCGACGAGCCGACCGAGCACCTCGACGCCAGCGACGGCGGCCAGCTGCTGACCGAACTCCTAACCCCCGGCGCGCTTTTCCCGGCCGACCGCACCGTCGTCGTCGCCACCCACCACCTGCCCGGCGACGTTGTCTGTCCCGTGCTCAATCTCTGGGCCGGCGAGTAGCCTCACCGGCATGAGCGAACCGCCGCCGCCACCCCCATATGGGCCGTATCCCGGCAGCTACCCGCCGCCACCGCCGCCGCCCTACTCCGGGTACACCCCTCCGCCCACCGGACCTAAGAACGGGCTCGGCATCGCCGCATTGGTGATCGCGATCATCGGGCTGGGGTTCTGCTGGACGGTGGTCGGCGGCGTCATCCTCGGCCTGAGCGCCGTCATCATCGGGTTCGTCGCGCGGGGCCGGGTCAAACGCCGTGAGGCGACCAACGGCGGCGTCGCGATCGCCGGAATCGTGTTGGGGTTCTTGGCGATCATCGTCTCGCTCGTCTTCATTCCGATCTGGATCGGGGTCTTCGAAGAAATGGGCGGAACCGACTACATCGACTGCCTGTCCAAGGCCGGGTCCGACGAGCAGGCCATCCGGAAATGCGCCGACCAGTTCCGCGAACACGTCGAAAACCAGTTCTCGATCACGGTCACGCCGACGCCCTAACCCAGGCGAGGCGGCGCCGCCTCGGCATGAATTCCAGCGATAGGAGCACCACCAGCAACGGCAGCACCTGCGTCAGCGACGCCATCACGTAGCGGCGATCGCCCAGCGCATGGAACTTGCGCAGGTAGCGGTACAGCGATTCGAGGGCGATCAGCGCGTCGCCCAGGTGGATCGCCGTGTAGATCAGGCTGGAGATCTTGCCCCGGTTCTTGTCGTTGAAGATCTCCGGGAACGCCGCGAACGCCAACGACAGCCGCTCCGCCCCGTTGTCGCGGGCCCACTCGATCATGTCGACCGACAGCCGCTCGTCGATACCGTTGGGCGCGCCGCGGCGCCGCCACGGCACGTCGAGTGACACCTCGCTGCCCTGTCCCGCGGTGGCATACCGGTGAAAGCCCTGCACCCGCCCGTGTTTGTCGCGGGCGACGATCAACAGAACCCCGGGATATCGGCCCTCGAGAGCGCCGTCGAGGCACATCGAGAACCCGCGCTCCGCACGGGCTCCCTTCGGCGACGCGAGGACCACCTCGGTCAACTCCGCCAGCATGCGGCCGTCGAGCCCCTGCTCGGAAACCACCTCGGTGGTGACACCGAAATTCTGCGTGCGCTGCACGGCCTGGCGCAGGTTGCGGTACTTGCGCCCGACCATGTCGAACGTCGCGACGTCAATGACCACGTCGCGCCCGATCGGCACCGCGCGCAGCGACTGGCCGAGCACCGTCGCGTCGGCCCACAGCTGTAGCCGCCGCTGGCTGCAGCCCAGCACGACCATGCGCCAGCCGCGGCTGTGGCACATGGCGGCGAAGTCCGCGACAAGTTCCGCGAAGCGGGTTTCGTCGCCGATCGGGTCGCCTGCGATGACCGCGTAGCCCATTCGGGTGCGGTAGGCGATGGCCGCCGTGCGGTCCGCGTTGAAGTGATAGCACTTCATATCCTGCATGGCGAACGGTGCCAGCGGGTCGCCCTTCGTCATATCCACCAGCGCCCAAATCCGGGGCAGGTCAGCTGGATTCGGCCGCGCGGTGGTGGGCCACATCAACAGCGCGCCCGCCGACACGATGAGCAGATTGCCGAGCAGGTCGAACACCAGCACGTGCGCGCCGAGGCCGCCCAGCACCGCCACCAGCGCCAGCCACGCGTGCGCCGCCGTCACCGGCCTACCCAGGAAGATGCCGCGGGCGATCAGCGCGACGGCGGAGAGAAGCGTCAGCGACCACGCGAGCCTGCCCGCGGCCTGCCAGTCACGATCGTGCCCACGGGTCAGCAGCAGGATCAGCCAACAGAACAGGCTGAGCACCGCCAGCGCGCCGATCCAGCGGGCAGCAGGCGAATCCACATGGACGACGACCCGCTCGCGGGCCCGCAGCCTCGGAGCAAAATTGACGCGCGATTCACTCACAGCAAAAAGATTACGCCCGCTACCTCTTTGCACCCGGGAAATACTTGACGATGCCTTCCTGCATCACGGTGGCCAACAACTGCCCAGACCGGTCGAAGAAATGCCCAGTGCCGAGGCCGCGTGAGTCCGCCGCCACCGGCGAAGACGTCGAATACAGCACCCACTCGTCGAAGCGCACCGGCCGGTGAAACCACACCGAATGGTTGGTGGTGACGGCAAAGATCCGGTCGTAGCCCCATGACAGCCCGTGCGTGGTGATGATCGAGTCGAGCACGGTGGTGTCCGACGAATACACCAGCCCCGCATAGTTCAGCACGGGGTCGTCGGGCATGCTGCCTTCGGCCTTCATCCAGACCCGGTTGTAGGTGAGCTTCTCTCCTTTATCGCGCATCACCCAGGTCGGATCGTTGGTGTATCGCCAGTCGATCGGCCGCAGCGCGTTGACGAAATGCGGGACGACCTCCTCGTACCCGCGCAGCAGTTCGTCCACCGGCGGCACCGACTCGGGGTCGGGCAGCTCGGGCGGTTCGATGCCGTGCTCGATGCCGCGACCGCCGGCCAGGTAGGAGATCATCGCCGTGGTCAGCAGCTGGCCGTCCTGCATCACGTCGACCCTGCGGTTGGCGAACCGGCGTTCGTCGCGCAGCCGCACCACGTGGAACTCGAGGTCCTTCTCGGGGTCGCCACCTGCGATGAAGTGCGCCGCGATCGTGCTCGGCGGCAGCTTCTCCGACACTGTGCGGCTGCCAGCCACGAAGGACTGTGCCAGCATCTGGCCGCCGAATGTGCGCACCGGGTTCTTGCTGGGATGCGAGCCGACGAAGGTGTCTTCGGCTATCTGATTGAGGTCCAGTACGGCCAGCAGCTCATCGAAGTCGCTGACAGACACTGCATCCTCCTAGACGTCTTCCTCCCCAATCCGGTGCACGTGGATCAGATTCGTGGAGCCTACTGTGCCGGGTGGAGCGCCCGCGACGATGACCACCAGCTCACCGCGCTTGTAGCGGCCGAGCTCCAGCAGCGACTTGTCCACCTGGCGGATCATGCCGTCGGTGCTTGCGATGTGCGGCACGATGAACGTCTCCGTGCCCCACGTCAGTGCCAGCTGGCTGCGCACCTCGGGTAGCGAGGTGAACGCCAGCACCGGGAGCGGCGTATGCAACCGCGCCAGCCTCCGCACGGTGTCGCCGGATTGGGTGAACGCCACCAGCGCCTTGGCGTCCAGCCGTTCACCGATGTCGCGGGCGGCGTAGGAGATCACACCGCGCTTGGTGCGGGGCACATGCGCGAGAGGCGGTGCGGCGACCGAGTTCTCCTCGACCGCCGAGATGATGCGGGCCATCGTCTTGACGGTCTCCAGCGGATACTTGCCCACCGACGTCTCGCCGGAGAGCATCACCGCGTCGGCGCCGTCGAGCACCGCGTTGGCGACGTCGGACGCCTCCGCGCGTGTCGGCCGGGAGTTCTCGATCATCGACTCCAGCATCTGGGTGGCGACGATGACGGGTTTGGCGTTCTCCCTTGCCATTTGGATGGCGCGCTTCTGCACCAGCGGCACTTCCTCGAGCGGCAGCTCCACACCGAGGTCACCGCGGGCGACCATGATCGCGTCGAACGCCAGCACGATCGCCTCGAGATTGTCGATGGCTTCCGGCTTTTCGAGCTTGGCGATGACAGGCACTCGGCGGCCGACGCGGTCCATGATCTCATGCACGAGCTCGATATCGGCGGGAGAGCGGACGAAGGACAGCGCGATCAGGTCGACGCCGAGCTTGAGCGCGAACTCGAGGTCTTCGATGTCCTTTTCCGACATCGCGGGGGCGGAGACGTTCATCCCGGGCAGCGACATGCCTTTGTTGTTGCTGACCGGACCGCCCTCGGTGACGGTGCAGACGACGTCGTTGCCCTCGATGCTGTCGACCAGAAGGCCCACGTTGCCGTCGTCGACCAGCACTCGGTCTCCTGGCGTAGCGTCCTCGGCCAGCCGCTTGTACGTGGTCGAGACCCGGTCGTGGTTTCCTTCGCAATCATCGACGGTGATGCGGACGGTTTCGCCGTTGGCCCAGTAGGTGGGGCCCGCCGTGAATCGCCCGAGACGGATCTTGGGGCCCTGCAGGTCGGCGAGGATGCCGACGGCGTGCCCGGTCAGGTCGGAAGCGGCGCGAACCCGCTTGTAGTTGGCTTCGTGATCGGTGTAGTCGCCGTGGCTGAAGTTGAGCCGTGCGACGTCCATGCCGGCCTCGACCAGTGCCCTGACGGCCTCGTCAGTGGCGGTGGCCGGGCCCAGCGTACAGACGATCTTTCCGCGTCTATTCACGTCTGAGAAGCATAGTCGTGAATCGGTTCAGACGACGGCCAGCGGTAGGGCGCCAGGCTTGACCGGCTCGGGCAGATCCGACTCGCCCATCAGGTAGGTATCGACGGCATATGCCGCGCTGCGGCCCTCCGCGATGGCCCACACGATCAAAGACGCACCGCGGTGGGCGTCGCCGCAGACAAACACGCCGGGCGCGTCGGTCTGCCAATCCGATGCGCACGGCAAAGCGCCGCGCCGGTTGAGTTTCAAGCCGAGGCCGTCCAACAGTGGCATGTGCTCGACGCCATCGAAGCCGATGGCCAGCAGAGCCAATTCACAGGGAATCTCAAGCGACTCCCCAACCGGAGTGATGCGCCTGCGGCCGTTGGCGTCGCGTTCGACCTTGACTTCGGCGATCTGCATGGCGCGCACGTGGCCGTGCTCGTCGCCAATGAACCGCTGCACGGCGACCTCGTAGCGGCGGTGGCCGCCCTCGGCGTGGGCGGGTGACAGGCGTGTGCGCAGCACGATCGGCCACATCGGCCATGGCGAGCGTGATTCGTCGCGGTACTCCGGCGGCTCGGGGTTGTAGTCGAGCTGGGTCACCGACTTCGCGCCCTGGCGGTGCGCGGTGCCAAGGCAGTCCGCGCCGGTGTCGCCTCCGCCGATGATGACGACGTGCTTGTCCTTGGCCGAGATCGGGCTTGGCCCGTCGCCCTCGCACTCCTTGTTCGCGGGCACCAGGTGCTCCATCGCCAGGTGCACGCCTTTGAGGTGGCGGCCCTCGACCTCGTTGTCGCGTGCCCGCAGCGCGCCCACCGCGAGGACGATGGCGTCATACTGCTCCCTCAGTTGCTCGACGGACAGGTCGACACCGACCTCGCATTCGGTGACGAAACGGGTTCCCTCGGCGCGCATTTGGGCCAGCCGCTGGTTCAGCGTGCGCTTCTCTAGCTTGTACTCGGGGATGCCGTAGCGCATCAGGCCGCCGATGCGGTCGTCGCGCTCGTAGACGGTGACGTCGTGGCCGGCTCGCGTGAGTTGTTGTGCGGCAGCCAGTCCCGCGGGTCCGGAGCCGACGACGGCGACGTGC
>JBKOYU010000639.1:0-5664 GCA_046725575.1 Actinomycetota bacterium
GGCGGATTCCAGTCAACGTCGCAACGGGACGAGTTGAAACACTAGTGGAGTGAAGGGTCTGCCGGAGACGGATGTCGCTCGAGTGCACCGCTGGTGTCGGGATCGGGTGCCCGAGCATGTTCGTGACGAGGTGCGGATCGAGGTGGACGTCGCTGAGCGTCATCTGACGATCGTGGAGTGCCGGGCGCCGTGGCGGGCGGATATGGGCGCGGAGTGGACCCGGTTCCCGATCGCCCGGCTGCGCTACACGAAGGCCACCGGCGTGTGGTCGTTGTACTGGCGCGACCGCAACCTGCGCTTCCACGCCTACGACCTGGTGTCGCCCACGGCCAGTGTTGAGGACTTGTTGGCTGAGGTGGATCGAGATCCCACAGCGATCTTCTGGGGTTAAGTGCAGCCTGCGCCGGTTATGCAATCCTCATTGCAGCATCGGTCATCGATTCGGCCGGTCGGGCCCAGCCGAGGGTCTTACGTGGGCGGTCGTTGAGTTCGTCGGCGACCCGCTGCAGTTCTTCGGGCGAGACATGAGCCAGCTCAATGCCTTTGGGGAAGTAGTCCCGCAGCAGGCCGTTCGTATTCTCGTTGCTGCCGCGCTGCCACGGCGAGTGCGCGTCACAGAAGAACACGCGTGTCCCGATGCGCGAGGTGATCTGTTGATGCAGCGCAAGTTCCTTACCTTGATCCCAGGTCAGCGTCCGCCGAAGGTGAGGGGCAAGAACGCCCAGCGCATCGGTGATGCCGTCGCGCATTGCCTCGGCGGTCGGCTGCCCCTTGGGTACGTGGATCAGGATCACAAAGCGAGTCGTGCGTTCAACGAGAGTGCCTATCGCCGAACGATTTCCGGCACCCATGAGGCAGTCACCCTCCCAATGCCCGACCTGTACCCGGTCGGTGACCTCAGCGGGCCGATCAGCGATCATCGTCATGCTAGTGAGCCGGCCCCGCCGCTCCAGACCCTGGACTCGGCGGCGGCGCCGCCGTCGCCGCCGCTTGGCCGGTCGAGTCAGATCGATCCGTGGATCGTAGATCGCCTGATAGATCGACTCGGTACACAGGTGGCGCTCCGGTTGATCAGGGAACCGTATCCGCAGTTCGTAGGCGACTTGTTCGGGACTCCAGCGCTTGTCCAGCAGCTCGGCGACGACAGCATGAAGCTGCACGTCACGCGTCACGCGCCGTGTCCGCGACGATCGGCGTTGCCGCTCAGCGCTTAACCGCTCTGCGGTGGCAGGCAAATAGCGACCACGATCGTCACCGTTGCGGCGAAGCTCCCGCGACACCGTTGAGGCAGCTCTCCCAAGCTCGTCGGCGATGTCGCGCACACTGACACCCGCCCGGCGCAGGTCAGCGATCGTTGTCCGCTCGGCCAAAGACAAATAACGAGGATGCCGCGGCTTGGCTGCTATGAGGCACACCGCCGGATAATGCACCCGCTCACCAGCCGTGTTCAGGATTGTGCGCCCGTACCGCCAGCGTGTTCCGGTCCTGCGGTTGATTCCCACCATCCGACAGGCTTCGGAGTTGGTCACCCCGTGGGCAATCAGCCGAACGAACCGGTCCTGCTTTTCTACCAACATCCCGCCGCGTCGGGTCTTCCGCTGTGCTCCCACCGCAACCTCCCGGGTAGCTCCGATGTTGCGACGTTGACTGGAAACCGCCCGGCTTGAAGTGGCCCCACCTGTGAGGCGGCGGGGTGTCGTTGTGACGGTCTGATTTGGCCCCACCTTGCGACACGCCGTGACGGTTGTGACGGCTTGAACTGGCCCCACCTCACCGTGAGCAGCATCCGGATGGCCCGGATCGCTGGTCACGAAGGTGAGTCAACCGGTTCGGTGGTGCCCTCGAGCAGCCCCGACTGCGGGTCGGTGACCGCGACGGCGGGCAGCAGCACGAATTCGGCGGCTCGCGCACCGTCGAATACGACAACTTGACCAACTCTCGGCGCTCGAACCGGTGATGGACGCGTTCTTTGACGGCATGCCCGATGACTATGCCTTTGAGTTTCACTGCGGTGCAATGGTTTCCGGAGTAGTTGCGCAGGTGAATTGGCTCTTCGACTTGATCTTGCACGGAGAGGACATCGCGCGATCGGCCGGCGTGCCCTGGGAGATCCGGGAGCGCGACATGTTGCTCCTGCTTCGCGACGGGCTGGAGCTGGCGCCCGCATACCTCAGTGCGACGGTGTCCCCTACGACCGACATCTGCGTCGCTCTACTGATCCCGGAGGCATTCGAGAACGGGATTTTGCAGCCGAAGGCGGGCCTCTACAGGCGTCGGTCGTGTAGGTTACCAAAGTTCGGGTCATCCCCCGCTCCCCTGAACTGCGGTGATGCAGCTTGCCTCACGTCATGTCATCGAGCGTTTGTCTCAAATTCGTGTCATTTTTCAGAGCGCCCGCAAATTGTCCATTGTCACGGAATCTGAGGCATCGTTGTGCTCTGACGCGGTGCCTCAGAAAGCCTGACAATGCTTAATAGTGTGGTTTACCAATACATCTGGGGTAAATGCGCTGACCATAGCGCCTTGCTAAGCGGGTCAGTGTGGCTTGGTGAATGCCAACAGGCGAGCCGTGGTGCGCTGTCTGACGTCACCGTGTTGATTGAGGGTGTCGTAGGCGGCGGTGATGAATCCGCGGCTTGGGTCCGACTTCGACACGCGCACGTCGGTGACTTCCAGCTCGACGTGGAGCCGGTCGCCGGGACGGGTCGGGGTGGGCCAGGCGAGGTCAATTGAGGCGCCGATGATTCCGGTCGCCAACGGCAGACCCGTCGTGACGAGCAGTCGCATGGTGATGGCCGCAGTCTGCCAGCCGCTGGCGGCGAGTCCCTTGAAGAAGGTGTCGTGCGCGGATTCTTCGCCAAGGTGGAACGGCTGAGGGTCCCATGCAGACGCGAACTCGATGATCGCATCTGTGGTGAGGTGGTAGACATCTGTGCGGAACTTATCTCCGACATGAACGTCCTCGAGCCACAGGAGGTTGCTCACCGTTCTCCTTCCGTTGCTGCGGTGTGTAGTTCAGAAGCGCCGGTGGCTCCCAGCGGCTTCGTGCGGGCTTCGAACACCTCGACGCGTTCCCACGTGAGCCGGCCGCCCAGTTGTCTGCCGTCGATGACCAGTGGCTCGACTAGCTCAAGCGTGAGCCGGTCGTTGGCGATGGTGGCTCGGCGGGGAACGACGGTGTGCTCCCAGTTCGGAAAGAGCGACACATCGGGCAGGTGGTCGATGACGCCCGCGTCGGACACGGTGTATCGGCCGCTCTTGCCGATGCCCGGCGGCCCCACCACACCGACCACGGCGCCATGGCCGTCGACTGCACGGTCCAACAAGCCTCCAACGGCCGACATCTCCCACCGCCGACCCACCAGATCCGACTCGACACGCTCGATGAGACGATGCCGTTCCTCCATGCCCAACAGCCGCTGAGCCGCGACGGGCTTATCGGACCCCTTGATCTGAACCAGCTCGCCTTCGCCCAGGGACGCCGTGCCATCAACCAACCGCGCGGTGGACGCCGAGAGCATCACCCCGCCAGGCGGAGCAATCGATTCCATCCGCTGAGCCATCCCCACCTGCTCACCGACGGCGGTGTAACCGAATGGGCCGGAACCGATTTCACCGGCGATCACCTGGCCCGAGTTCAGGCCCACCCGCAACAGGAGGTCTACGTCGCGCTCTCGGACGTCGACCGCAAGCCGCTCCGCCTCCTCTTGTATGCCCAACGCCGCCAGGCAGGCGCGGAAAGCGTGATCCTCCAACGCGGTTGGCGCGCCGAACTCCGCCATGATGCCGTCGCCGGTGAAACTGCCGACCGTGCCGCCGTATCGCTGAACCACCACTGCCGCACGGTTGACCAGATCGGTCATGATCTCGCGCAGCCGCTCCGCCCCGACCGCCGCTGCGATGTCCATCGAATGCACCACGTCGGCGAAGAGGACCGTCACCTGCTTGTACTCCGCCGACTGGGTCGCCTGCGTGAGTCGCGCACCGCACTCGCCGCAGAACTTGGCCGTCGGGCTTGACTGCGCGCCGCAGGAACCACAGAACGGCCCCGTCGCGGTCAGCCCACCACCACCATCCCCGCTGGGGTCCACGTCAGTATCGTTTCACCGCTGGTCATCGATGTCCGTCATATCGCCGTGCCACGCCTGATACGAAGTTTTGAGACCCTCATATGTGGTCTTTCGAGACAAGCGGGGCACGCTCGGAGGCTTAGCGCCGTCACGGCATCGCCTCGGCCCACCGTATGTGGCCCTCGAAGCCAAGTGATGTGGCCATCGCGCGGTACCGATCCCGATAGTCGCGGTACGTCGCCTCGTCTCCGCGTGCACGCGCAAGCAGCGCGCGCATCCGCAGCAACCAGGCATCGCGTATCACCAGCCTCTCGTCGGCCGGGGCGGCCGCCAACCGGTCGATGGCGGCCTCGGCTTCGGCCACGTCACCCCGGGTACCGCGCTCTAGCAGCGTCTCGACCAAAAAGCCGGTCGCCGGAATGCCATACGAATGCTGTCCTGCATGGAACAGATCGTTTGTCGCGGCGCGCATTTGAGGTAAAGCACCGTCGCGATCGCCGGACCTGGCCCGCCCCCGCGCGGCACACACGTCGACAACCGGGAGCATGAACAGGTAGAAGCGCCCGTTGTGGCACATGTCGCGGACCTGCCCCAGCACCTCCAGCCCGCGCTCACGCTCCGCCGAGGAATCCCGATGCACCAGCGCGAGACCCAGCGTGAACCGGGCTAGGCCCACCGCGATATCCGCACTTGATCGCTCGATGATCCCCAGCGCCCCCTCGATGTCGCGCAGCGCGGCGTCGTCGGCCAACGGCACCCCGCCTGCCATCGCGAAACCGTAGATGGATGTGATGACCCGGGCATCCCGCTTGCCCGACGGCCCCGGAGGGGTTCGCAGCCTCAGGCGCCGCCGCCACATCTTGTCGGCGCTCCCCTGGTGACCGCGCCATCCGCGCGACGCGCGCGTTTGATGGATAGTCGTCATGATCCATGGAGCTCGCGCTCCTGTCTTGTAACTGCACTGCAAGCCGAAACGGATCGCAAAATCTGGCAAGACTCTCCGACGAACCTGCGCGCAACGCCCCACATGCCGCTCGAACAGGCATGCCGGCCTGTTGTGAGCAGGTCAGCCGTGCCGGGGAACGGCGGGGTTCAACATCATTTTCGGTTCCTCCGTGTTGGCTGGATGATTACCGCGCTGCGTCTGTGACGGGCTTCGCCCCGCCCTCGTCAGCGTTCTCGCCGACAGGAACCTGGCGATGCAGGAAGTCGATCTGGTCAACGATGACCCGCTCGAATGGTTCACCGTCGTAGATGTCGAAATGTCCTTCGGGGTAGAGCTTTATCTCGCCGCGAGGAGCTTTCCGTCCCTCGCGAGTGGTGAGCGACGCGGGGGGTGACGCTGTCCGAAGTGCACACGCACACCAGCGAGGGACACGACACATCCTGTGCACTTCGGCCGGGTCGATACCGTAGCGGTCAGCCGCTCAAACTGCTTTTGGCGTGGCGCTCGACGAATAGGGGGACGAAGTCGCGTAGCGGCCTGCCGTCATACCTGGAGTGCACGTCACGAACGACGGACGACACGGTGGACTCCGAAATCGCCGGATAGCGACTGGTCAGACGCACGACTAGCTGCTCGATGACCGTCTGT
>JBKOYU010000376.1:0-4850 GCA_046725575.1 Actinomycetota bacterium
GGTCGCTATACACCGACCCGTCGATCTTCGCCGAAGAGCTCGACAAGATCTGGTATCACACTTGGGTTTTCGTCGGCCACGAAAGCGAGGTCGCCCAACCCAACGACTACGTGCGCAAGAAGCTCGGACCCCAAGACGTCATCATGACGCGCGACCGTGACGGGCAGATCCACCTACTGCTCAACCGGTGCGCACACCGCGGCAATCAGGTCTGCGACGACTCCAAGGGCAACTCGAGCACCTTCCGCTGCCCTTATCACGGTTGGACCTTCCGCAACAACGGAGAGCTGGTCGGATTCCCGTTCTTCAAGGGCTATGGCGGGCGCAAACTCGACCTCGCCATGGGCCGCGTCCCGCGAGTGGACTCCTACGGTGGCTTCGTCTTCGGCAGCTTCGCCGCCGAGGGCCCCAGCCTGATCGAGCACCTGGGTGCCGCCGCCGGGGAGATCGACCGGCTGACTCGACTGTCCCCGCAGGGCCGTGTCGAACTGACTGCGGGCTGGCTACAGCACCGAACGAACGCGAACTGGAAGCTGTTGGCCGAGAACGAAACCGACGGTTACCACCCGCAATTCGTACACGGGTCCATCTTCGGCGTCACCGGCAGCACGATCGGGCCTCTCTACAGCGACTCGTCGACCGCAGTCACCCGCGACCTCGGCGGCGGACACAGCGAGAACGATCTGCGCCCCGAGTTCCGCAAGTTCGCCGAACCGATGCGCTGGTTCGGCACCACAGAATCAAGGGTGCCCGACTATGTGGCGGCGATGCGCAAAGTGCACGGTGAGGCCGCCGAACAGATCCTGATCGAAGGCGCCCCGCACGTGATGATCTTCCCGAACCTGTTCATCGCCGAGATCCAAGTGTTCAACATTCAGCCGGTCTCGGTCGATGAGTGCGTGCAGTATTCGACCGCGGTGCAACTGGTTGGCGCTCCCGAATTGAATCGCCGGATGGTCTCGCAGTGTGTTGGTTCGGTCGGTCCGGCGGGGATGTTGCTGGCCGACGACACCGAGATGTATGAGCGCAATCAGCAGGGGATAGCGGCGCTGTCCCCGGAGTGGCTCGATGTTCGGCGGGGCCTGAACCGGGAGTCCGTCGACGACAACGGATTCACGATCGGCGCGGCCACCGACGAGACCGGCATGCGCGGATTTTGGGCCCACTACAAGGCCCTGATGGAAAAGGACTGAGACAGCGATGACCGCACCACTGACCAGTGCAGCCGAACTCGGGCCCGTGCCAACGCAGTTCGACCGCTTCGAGGTCGAACAGTTCCTCTACCGCGAAGCCCGCTACGCCGACGAGCACGACTACGACGCCTGGGAGGCGTTGTGGACCGACGACGCACTGTACTGGGTGCCCGCCGGCGCGGAAACCACCGACCCGGGCCGGCAGATGTCGATCATCTATGACAACCGCAACCGCATCTCCACCCGGCTCAAACAGGTCCGCACCGGCCGCCGCTACGCCCAGGCGCCGCCGTCACACCTGCGCCGGCTGTTGTCCAACATCGAATTCCTCGGCGGACGAACAAATCCCGACGGCGGCACCGATCTGGAGGTCGGCGCGAACTTCCTGGTGCTCGAATCGAGAGCACGCGGCACCCATGTATGGGGCGGCCGCGCGACCTACCGGATCCGCCGCGTCGACGACACGCTGAAGCTGGCCTACAAGAAAGTGGTGTTGGTCGACAACGACAAGCCGATCCCCACCCTGAGCGTCCTCATCTAAGGACCACAATGGGCATCGAATTCGACGACAGCGGACCGGTCGCGCTCCCGGGTGTCGGTCCGGTTATCGGCAGCGAGTTCGCCGAGGTGTCGGTCAGCGTCGACAACCACGGCAACTCACCGCGCCTGCGACTGGAGGACCTGCGCACCGGCCGGGTGCGCTTCCTGGACGCCCTCGAACTCGAGACGATCGTCTGGCTGCCCGACGAACGCCTCAACATCCTGCTCGACCCGTCGGCCGACCGGTGGCGGGGTGAGGCATGAGACGCGCCGCGATCGTCGCGCCGCTGCGCACACCGGTTGGCACCTTCGGCGGTGCATTGCGCCCGTTGCGCGCCGAGGACCTCGCTGCCCACATCATCAAAGCCGTTGTGGCGCAATCCGGCGTCGACCCTGTCCTCATCGAAGACGTCGTCTTCGCCCAGTCCTACGCCAACTCCGAAGCCCCGTGCATCGGCCGGTGGGCCGCACTACACGCGGACCTGCCGATCAGCGTTCCCGGGCTGCAGATCGACCGCCGATGCGGCGGCGGACTGCAGGCCGTGATCACCGCGGCGATGAGTGTGCAGACGGGCGCGGCCGACGTCGTGCTCGCCGGCGGTGTGGAGTCGATGAGCAACATCGAGCACTACACCACCACCACGCGGTGGGGTTCGCGTTCAGGCAACCAAACCCTCTATGACCGGCTCGATAGGGGACGTGAACTCTCGCAACCGATCTGGCGCTTCGGCCCGATCAGCGGCATGATCGAGACCGCCGAGAACCTCGCGACCGATTACGGCATCGACCGCGACGCCGCCGACGCCTTCGCCGTACGCAGTCACCAGCGTGCCGCTGCTGCACAGCGATCCGGGTCGTTCGACGACGAGGTCGTCGCCGTCGAGGTTCCGCAACGCCGCGGCGACCCCGTCGTCATCGACCGTGACGAGGGTGTGCGGCCCGACTCCACCGCCGAGAGCCTTGCGCGGTTGCGCACACTGATGCCCGGCGGCACCGTAACCGCGGGCAATTCCAGCCAGCAGAACGACGCCGCCGCGGCCTGCCTGATCGTCGCCGAGGATCGGCTGGAGGAGCTCGGACTGGAACCCATCGGCTACCTGGAAGGTTGGGCAGCCGTCGGTTGCGAGCCATCGAGGATGGGCATCGGGCCGGTCGGCGCCGTTGAAAAGCTGTTCAACCGTACTCATTTCGGGCTTGACGATATGGATCTGATCGAAATCAACGAGGCGTTCGCGGTGCAAGTGCTCGCGGTGCTCGCAGGGTGGGGCGTCAAGCTCGACGATGTCGAAGACCGGCTCAACGTCAACGGGTCAGGGATCTCGCTGGGCCATCCGATCGGCGCGACCGGTGTGCGGATCCTCACCACGATGCTGCACGAGCTGCGTCGCCGCGGCGGCGGCTTGGCGTTGGAGACCATGTGCATCGGCGGCGGTCAAGGCCTCGCCGCGGTGTTCCGCGGAGTGCAGGCATGACCGCATCGCTCATCGGCTATGCCGCCTACCTGCCGAGCTATCGTTTCGGCAAGCGAGTGGTGGCCTCGTTCGATGAGGACAGCACGACCATGGCCGTCGCCGCGGCCGCCGCGGCGATCAAAGGGCATCCCGCGCCGCGCAGCGTATATTTCGCCACCGGCAGCCCGGCGTATGCCGACAAGACCAACGCCACCGCAATACATTCCGCGCTGGGCTTGCCAGCGGACGCGTTCGCCGCCGATCTGTGCGGCACCGGTCGCAGCGCGATCGCCGCATGGCGATTGGCGGCGATAACCGGTGGCGTCGCGGTGAGCGCCGATGTGCGAGTGGGCCGGCCAGGCTCGGCCGACGAAAAGCGGGGTGGCGACGGCGCGGCCGCCCTGCTGTTCGGTGACGGGCCGGCCATCGCCAAGGTGGTCGCCACCGGCTCGCTGACCCAGGAATTCCTCGATCGATGGCGCCAACCGACGTCGATCACCGGTGAGCAATGGGAGGAGCGATTCGGCGCCGAACACTATGCGGCGCTCATCCGCACCGCATTTGACCGTGTGCTCGATGACAACGACCTCGCCGGCGTCGACCATGTGGTGCTGTCGTGCCCGAACACCGCGATTGCCAAGCGCGCCCCGACACTGGTCAAGGGGCTCAAATCCGTTGCGACCTCGCCGATTGGCTTCGCCGGGGCCTCCGACGCGGTCATCGCGCTGTCCAGCGTGCTCGACACCGCGGAAGCGGGCGAGACGATCCTGGTGCTGTCGGCGGTCGACGGCTGCGACGCCGTGCTGCTACGCACCACCGCCGAACTGACGCGACGGCGGCAACCGCATCCGCTGCACCAGCAGCGAGATGTGGCGCTGTCGGTGCCCCACCTGACCTACCTGTCGTGGCGTGGCCTTGTAGAGCTGGAGCCGCCGCGCCGGCCCGAACCGGATCGCCCCGCTGCGCCGCCCGCCGCGCGGGCCGAGGGTTGGAAGTTCGGACTCACCGGAACGCGATGCGAGGTATGCGGATTCGTGCACCTGCCGCCCGTTCATGTGTGCCGGGCCTGCGGCGCAACCGATCGGATGAGCCAGGTGCCCGTCGCCGGTCTGTGCGGGACGGTAGCCACCTACACCGTCGACCACCTCGCATATTCGCCGTCTCCGCCCGTGGTGCAGGCGGTCATCGATGTCGACGGCGGCGGCCGATGCACCCTTGAGCTAGCCGACGCCGAACCGGACCGGCTTCACGTCGGCGCGCGGGTCGGCTTCACCTTCCGCCGGTTGTTCACCGCAGGCGGAGTGCACGACTACTTCTGGAAGGCGCGTCTGGCCGGCGACGCAGAATCGGAGGATTCATGAGCAGCCACAGCATCGCCGACCGGGTCGCGGTCGTCGGCATGGGATGCACGCGCTTTGGCGAGCGCTGGGAGAGCTCTACCGACGATCTCATCCTCGAAGCTGTCGGCGAATGCCTGCAGTCGACACCCGGGTTGACCAAGGAAGACATCGACGCGTACTGGCTCGGCACCCTGGGCTCCGGCCAGTCCGGCTTGACGTTGAGCCGAGCTCTGGGGACTGACGACAAGCCGGTAACGCGCGTCGAAAATTATTGCGCCACGGGCTCTGAGGCCTTCCGCAACGCCTGCTATGCGGTGGCCGCGGGA
>JBKOYU010000014.1:0-2629 GCA_046725575.1 Actinomycetota bacterium
GCGTTGCCCCGATCGCGGTCCCGATCGGCACCCACACACCGCACGCGGTCGGCGCAGCGATGGGCGCCCAGCGGCTGGGCGAGGACTCGGTGACGCTGGTGTTCCTCGGCGACGGCGCCACCAGCGAAGGTGACGCGCACGAGGCGCTGAACTTCGCGGCGGTGTTCAAGGCGCCGTGTGTGTTCTTCGTACAGAACAACCAGTGGGCCATCTCGGTGCCGGTCAGCCACCAGATGGCGGCGCCGTCGATCGCGCACAGGGCAATCGGCTATGGAATGCCGGGAATTCGCGTCGACGGCAACGACGTGCTGGCCTGCTACGCGGTAGTCGCGGAGGCCGCCCAGCGGGCCCGTGACGGCGGTGGGCCGACGCTGATCGAGGCCATCACCTATCGGATGGGTCCGCACACCACGTCCGACGACCCGACGCGGTACCGGTCTGACGAGGACGTCGCTCATTGGGCCGCCATGGATCCGATTGCGCGGTACCGCACCTACCTTGAGTCGATCGATGTGTGGACCGAACGGCTGGAGGAGCGGGTCGCGACCAAGTCGAAGCGATTGCGAACGGAACTTCGCGAGTCGGTCGTCGGCGCCGACGACTTTGACGTCGCCGACATGTTCGACACGGTCTACCACGACATCACCCCGGATTTGGCGCACCAGCGCGAACAACTAATCGCCGAGTTGGCGAAAGAGTGCCTGGGCGAGCGAAGCGACGGGAGGGCAGGGGTATGACGCAGATCATCGAACGACCCCCGATGCACGGCGACGACGCGCCGGAGCCGCAGGGCCCGACACTGACCACCGTGCCGCGGGCGGCACATCCAACAGAAGTGCCGACGTCCTCCAATCTCACGATGGCGCAGGCGATCAACCGTGCCTTGCACGACGCGATGGCGGCTGACGAGCGGGTGCTGGTTTTCGGCGAGGACGTCGCCAAGCTCGGCGGCGTGTTCCGGGTGACCGAGGGCCTGGCCGAAACCTTCGGCGAGCAACGGTGTTTCGACACTCCGCTGGCAGAGTCGGCCATCGTCGGCATCGCGATCGGACTGGCGATCCGCGGCTTCATCCCGGTCCCCGAGATCCAGTTCGACGGGTTCGCCGCGCCTGCGTTCGATCAGATGGTCAGCCACTTGGCGAAGTACCGCATGCGCACGCGGGGCGACGTCGACATGCCGGTGACCGTCCGCATTCCTTCCTTCGGTGGAATCGGTGCGGTGGAACATCATTCCGAGTCCACCGAGAGTTACTGGCTGCACACCGCGGGCCTGAAGGTTGTCGTGCCGTCGACGCCGTCGGACGCGTATTGGCTGCTGCGGCAAGCGATTCTGAGCCGGGACCCAGTGGTGTATCTGGAACCCAAACGGCGGTATTGGACCCGTGAAGCGGTCGACATCAATGCACCCGCACTGCCAATGGGGCGGGCTGCGGTTCGTCGTGTCGGCACCGACGTCACAGTGGTGACGTACGGGTCGCTCGTCGCGACCGCACTCAGCGCGGCGGAGCTTGCCGAACAGCACGGCTGGAGCCTGGAGGTCATCGACCTGCGGTCGCTGAACCCGCTCGACTTCGACACTGTCGCGGACTCGGTGCGCAAGACCGGCCGCGCAGTGGTGATGCACGAAGGCCCGCGCACCCTGGGCTTCGGCGCCGAGCTGGCCGCACGCATCCAGGAGGAGCTGTTCTACCACCTGGAGGCACCGGTGTTGCGCGCCACCGGGTTTGACACGCCATATCCGCCCGCCCGGCTGGAGAAGCTGTGGCTACCGGGCCCGGACCGCCTGTTGGACTGCGTCGAGCGGGCGATGGAGCAGCCGTGAACGCCGTGAAGGAGTTCCTCGTCCCGGACTTGGGCGAAGGGCTCGAGGAAGCGACGATCACCGGCTGGAATGTCGCGGTCGGCGACGACGTCGAACTGAATCAAACGTTGTGCACGGTGGAAACCAACAAGGCCGAGGTCGAGATTCCCAGTCCGTATGCCGGCCGGATCGTGGAGCTGGGCGGTGCCGAAGGGGACACGCTGACCGTTGGCTCGGTTCTCGTTCGCATCGCGACATCGGCGGCCGAGACCGAACCCGCAGCTCCGCCGCCGAGCTCCAACGGCACAGTGCGCAAGCCGGTTTTGGTCGGCTACGGGGCCGACGACGCCATGGACACCAGCAGGCGAGGATCGGTCGGTGACCGCCCGCGGGCCAAGCCGCCGGTGCGAAAGCTGGCCGCCGAGCTCAACGTCGACCTCTCCCGGGTTACGGGCTCCGGCCCGGACGGGTTGATCACCCGAGAGGACGTGCTCGCCGCGGCAGGCAGGTCGGCACCAACGCCCGAGATGGTGGCGGTGCGCGGCGTGCAGGCGGAGATGGCGCACCGGATGACGTTGTCGCGCAGGCAGATACCGGACGCGCATGCAGGTGTTCAGGTCGACTGTTCGAGCCTGATGCGGTTGCGTGACCGCATTCGCGGCAACACTGATGACGAGTCGCCGATCACGCCGTTCGTGCTGACCCTGCGGCTGTTGACGATCTCACTGCGGCATCACCCCAACCTGAACTCGACGTGGCTGGACACCACCGACGGACCGCAGATCCATTTGCACTCGGCCGTGCATCTGGGGTTCGGTGTGGCTGCGC
>JBKOYU010000832.1:0-1919 GCA_046725575.1 Actinomycetota bacterium
CAACACCTCACGCGCCTTGGAGCCCTCGCTCGGCCCGACGATGCCGCGCGTTTCCATCAGGTCCATCAACCGGCCGGCCTTGGCGAACCCGACTCGCAGCTTGCGCTGCAGCATCGACGTCGAGCCGAACTGGCTGGACACCACCAGCTCAACAGCCTGCAGGAAGACATCCATGTCGTCGCCGATATCCGGATCGACGTCGGTGCGCTCGCCGGTCGTCTTGGCCTTCGTGACGCCTTCGTTGTATTCCGGTTCGGCCTGGTCCTTGCAGGCCTGCACGACGGCGTGAATCTCGTCGTCGGTGATGTACGCGCCTTGCAGCCGGATCGGCTTGTTCGCGCCCATCGGAAGGAACAGCCCGTCGCCCATGCCGATCAGCTTCTCGGCGCCCTGCTGGTCGAGGATGACGCGGCTGTCGGTCAACGATGACGTCGCGAACGCCAGCCTCGACGGCACATTGGTCTTGATCAGCCCGGTGACGACGTCGACCGACGGCCGCTGCGTGGCCAGCACCAGGTGGATGCCCGCCGCCCGGGCCTTTTGGGTGATGCGCACGATCGCGTCTTCGACATCACGCGGCGCGGTCATCATCAGGTCGGCCAGCTCATCGACGATGGCCACCACGTAGGGGTACGGCCGGTACTCGCGCTGGCTGCCCAGCGGCGTCGTGATCTCGCCCGAGCTCACCTTCTTGTTGAAGTCGTCGATGTGACGCACCCGCGACGCCTGCATGTCCTGGTAACGCTGCTCCATCTCCTCGACGAGCCACGCCAGCGCAGCGGCGGCCTTCTTCGGCTGCGTGATGATCGGCGTGATCAGGTGCGGAATGCCTTCGTACGGCGTGAGTTCCACCATCTTCGGGTCGATCAGGATCATCCTGACCTCCTCGGGGGTGGCCCGCGCCAGCAGCGATACCAGCATCGAGTTGACGAAGCTCGACTTACCCGAGCCGGTCGAACCGGCGACCAGTAGGTGCGGCATCTTCGCGAGGTTGGCCGAAATGTACTCGCCCTCAATATCCTTGCCGAGCCCGATCACCAGCGGGTGGTGGTCGCCGCGGGTGGCCGGGTCGGTCAGCACGTCGGCCAGCCGCACCATCTCGCGGTCGACGTTGGGCACCTCGATGCCGACCGCCGACTTGCCGGGGATGGGTGCGAGCATGCGCACGCTCTCGGTCGCCACGGCGTAGGCGATATTGCGTTGCAGCGCAGTGATTTTCTCGACCTTGACGCCGGGGCCGAGCTCGACCTCGTAGCGGGTGACGGTCGGCCCGCGCGTGCAGCCGGTGACCGCGGCGTTCACCTTGAACTGCTCCAGCACTTCGGTGATGGCCTCGATCATCCGGTCGTTGCCCGCGCTGCGCCGCTTCGGCGGATCGCCGGCGATCAGCAGATCCAGCGGCGGCAAGGTGTATGGGCCGTCGACAACCCGGTCCAGCGTCAGCGTCTGCTTCTTGCCGGGCTTCTTCTTTCGGGCACGCACCGTCGGCTCGGGAACCGTGGGCGCCTCGTCGTCGATCGGGTAGTTGTCCATCGGGGTGCCGCTTGGCCATGCCTGCGCCTCGTCGTCGTTATACGACGCCGGGTCGTCGTAGTAGCCGTCCGAGAAGTCCTCGGGCTCTTCGGTGTACGGCTGCTCATCCTCGTAGGCCTCGTCGTACACCTCGCCGCGGAAAGCGCGCACGGAGAACATCCGCTGCACGGTCGAGGGCACCTCGCGGATCGTGGTGCCGGTCACCAGCAGCAGGCCGAACAGCGCGCCGATGAACAGCAGCGGCGCGGCGATCCACGCGGTCAGCCCGTCCGACAGCGGGCCGCCGATGGCGAAACCGAGGAATCCCGCGGCGTGCTGGCGCCCGGTCGAGTCCATCGGTGAACCCGCCCAGAGGTGCCAGAGGCCGAGAGTGGGCAGCGTAACCA
>JBKOYU010000068.1:0-2698 GCA_046725575.1 Actinomycetota bacterium
GCCCGCTGGTGCCGTCGACGAACCGGTTCACGCTGTCGTCGATGGAGTTCTGGTTGTAGCTGAACATGTTCACGACGGTCTGTGACGCCGTGTCGACGAAGCGCTGCTGGCGGTCGGCGGCGGCCTCCGTGTGCCGGTTGGAGTCGAACGCCAACCAGGCGAACACGCCCGTCACAGCCGCAGCAACGAGCACCGTCGCCAGCGAAACCCAGGCCACCAGCGCGCGGTGCGGCTGCCGCCGCGGCGGCGGTCCCGGCCGGCTGATCCGCACCTTGACCGGCTTTGGCGCCTCGACGCTGACGTCCGTGGCCGACGACGCCGTGCCAGTTGCAGGGCCCGCCGCCCGCGACGCACGCCGGCGCACGGGCTTCGACGCGGATTCGCTTTCCCGGGTCGCTACGCTCTCCCCCTGCCCTTCGGGCGGGTGGGCCCCCAGCTTGCTTGGGGAGTGCCCCCAGCCCCTCGAAGCCACCGAAACCGTGTCTTCTGCCATCATGCCTGCCTTGGAGCCAACATCAGATCAACCCAGTTCTCTGCCGGCGCCAGTGTGTCAGTACCTGCAGCGAAAACGCCAGTTCCACCGGCTGGGTCGACGAATTTACCGTGCTGGTCATACGTCGCGATCGACGGGCCATCCCCCTGCCCTTCGGGCGGGTGGTGCCCCCAGGCCGCCGGCGCCTCCGCGGGCAGCGGCTGCCCAACGTCGGGCGGCGCGGGCGGAGCCGGAGGTGCTTCCGGCGCAGGCCTGCCGTACGGCGGCACCACCTGATCCGGCGGCGCGTAGTACGGCCACGGCGGCGGCGGTCCATTGTCGTTCGGCGGCACCGGCAACGGGAACGGCGCGTGCGGCGCCGGTCCCGGCCCTGGCTGAACACCGGGCGGCAACTGCACCACCGGCGGGCCCGGATCCGGATCAACCTGCGGCGGAATGAACGGGAACTTGTTCATCGGCAGGGTCATTCGTGGATCCTCGACCGGTGTTCCGTATGGCACGGGCGGACCGCGCCACGGGTTCGTGCCGACAGGCACGTATCCCTTCGGGTCGCGACAGAGCTGAATCGTGGGTGCCCGCTTGCCCGGGAACTCCTGGCATGGATAGTTGCGCGCACCACGCACCACAGCGGGGTCGTTTTGCGCTGTCTTGCAATATAAGTCGGTCGGCAGTTCACGCAGCGTGGTGTCGGCCGGCGACCGGATCTCCGTCGGCGGAATGAAACCCGTCGAACACGGCGGTGGGTCCTGCAGATCGATCTTGAAGTCCAGCTTGCCGCCCTCGTCGAACGGGAGGCCGCCACCGACGGTGATCAGCGCCGCCATCAACGCCGGGAAGATCACCAGGGCCTGCTCGATCGACTTGCGATAGATCACCCCGATCCGACCGAAGTTGGCCAGGTTGGCCGCCAGCACCGGGAACGTCGGCCGAATGCCCTCGAAGGTGGTGTTGGCCGCGGCGGTCGCACCTGGC
Source organism: Actinomycetota bacterium (assembly GCA_046725575.1). Classification (GTDB taxonomy): domain Bacteria; phylum Actinomycetota; class Actinomycetes; order Mycobacteriales; family Mycobacteriaceae; genus Mycobacterium. The sequence goes on from JBKOYU010000068.1 coordinate 1,466, forward strand.
ACGTTCTGCAACACCGACCGCACCGCAGGATCGGCGTTGGCGACCTCACCGGTGAACCGGGCCAGGCCCTCGGCCAGCGACTTGATGTCGTCGCCGCTGCGGATCTGCGCGTCCAGGAACGGTCCCGCCTGATCGATCAGCTGGGTGACCTGTCCGTAGTTGGCGTTCGCTTCGTCGACCAAGAGCCGCGACGACTGGATCAGCCGCGCCAATTCCGGTCCGGAACCGTTGAACGCCTTGAACGTTTCCCGCAGCAGATCCTGCAGCCGGCTGTTGCCGACGCTGCTGACGAGCTTGTCGGCCTCGACCAGGAGCCCGGAGATGTCCTGGCCGATCCGGGTGTGCGCTTGGTCGATGGTCGAGCCGTTGCGCAGCGTGGAGTGCGACGGCTGATCCGGCGGAACCAAGTCGACGTACTGCTCGCCGACGGCCGAGACGCTCTTGACGGTCGCGGTGACGTTCTCGGGCACCGGGGTGCCGCTGTTGAGCCGCATGTGCGCCACGACGCCGTCATTGGACAGCCCGACCGACTCCACCCGACCGACGGTCACACCGCGGTACGTGACGTTGGCGTTCTGGTAAAGGCCGCCGCCCGCAACGAAATTCGCGTTGACGTTGTACGAGCCGATCCCCATCGCCGCAGGCGCGTGCAGATAGAAGATCGAGATCGCGCCGACGGTCAGCACCGTGACGACCGCGAAGATCGACAGTTGAAGTCGGGTCAGCCTGTCCAGCATTACGGCTTCCCCTCGTGCTGAGTGGCGGTACCCGCCGGAATCTTGAATGGGTCCGCCGCCTGTCCGGACAGGTTCGACATTGCGCCGGTGAGGAAGTCGGGCGGGTTGATCACCTCGTCCATGTGCTTCATGTTCGGGTCGAGGCCAAGCGACGTGGTGAACACCGATTCGCCGAGGCGCCGCAGCGTCAGGTCGAACGTCACGAACACGTTGAGGTAGTCACCGCGAACGGCGTTCCGCAGGTATTTGTAGTGGAACGGGAACGTCGGCAGCAGCTCCAGGTCCTTGACCAAGGCATCGGCGTTGTCGTTGAACGACTTGATGATCGGATACAGATCCTTGAAGTCGGCGGCGAAATCGTCTTTGGTCTGCTGCAGGATGCGCGACGCGATGGTCGCGAAGCTGCGCAATGCGCCGAACGCGTCGACGATGTTCGCCCTGTTGTTGTTGAGCACCTTGAGCGCCTCGGGCACCGAATCCAGCGTGCGGCCAAGAC
>JBKOYU010000320.1:0-11983 GCA_046725575.1 Actinomycetota bacterium
GCAATTCGAGTAACCCAGGAGACGACGGATGGAAGGAGATGCTGGCACCCGCCAGCTGAACCCCACCGGAGGGCAGGAGCGAAGCGACCCGGGGACAGACTCAGATGCTGATGAAACGCCGGACGAGTCGTTAGCAGTATCCACAGAAGATCAAACCGAACAAGCCACCGAACCCGAAACACCTGAGCCAGCCGACGAGGCCGTCGGAGACGGTCGGCGGCCGTCGCGCCTCGGCATCGGCTGGGTGGCGGGCATCTGCGCCGCGCTGCTGGTCTTGGCGGCCGGGGCGGGCGTTGGCGGATACTTTGCGCTGCGGTCTCATCACGACAGCGAGGCGATCGCGCGCGCCGACGCGGCGGCGCTGCAGGCGGCAAAGGATTGTGTGGCGGCGACGCAAGCCCCTGACACCGCGGCGATGATCGCCAGCCAGTCCAAGATCATCGAGTGCTCGACGGGTGCCTTCGGTGTGCAGGCCCCGCTGTACAGCAGCGTGCTGGTCGAGGCCTACCAGGCCGCCAACGTTCAGGTGCAGGTGTCGGACATGCGCGCCGCGGTGGAGCGACACAACGACGACGGTTCCGTCGATATTCTGGTGGCGCTGCGAACAAAAGTGACCAATTCGCAGGCCGCAGACCAGGAGCAGGGGTACCGGCTACGGGTGCAGATGGCGCCGGCCGACGGCACGTACAAGATCGCCGACATGAAGCAGGTCGCTTCGTGACGGCGGTGCTCGACGCGACACCCGACGCCCCCGCTGACGAATCGATGCCCGCGGCGACGCCCGCGTCTTGGCCGGCCCGCGCCGGTGCTTTCGCAGTGGACGTGCTGCTGGGCGTCGGGGTGATCGCAACCATGGCGCTGCTGGCCCTCGCCGCGCCTTGGATGGGCTGGTTGTGGTGGGTGTTCATCGGTGCGGCCGCACTGGTTTTCGTGCTGATGGCCGTCAACCGGCTGCTGGTGCCGACGATTACGGGTTGGAGCCTGGGCCGCGCGCTGTTCGGCATCGCCGGGAGGAAGCGCGACGGCTCGCCCGCCGGTCTCACGCGACTGGTGGCGCGCGACGTCGCGCATCTGCTGGACACCGTCGCCCTGTTCGTCGGGTGGTTGTGGCCGCTGTGGGACCGCCGCCGACGCACCTTCGCGGATCTGCTGCTTCGTACCGAGGTCCACAACGTCGAGCGGCCGCAGCGAGACATGCGTCGCCTGACCGCCGCGGTGCTGGTGGCCGCCACGCTGCTGTGCGCGGCGGGGGTGGGGCTGAGCTGCCTGGTGGTGTACCGGCAGGACAGGGCCGTCGATGCGGCCCGCGCGCAGATCGCAGAGCAAGGCCCCCGGATCGTCGAACAGATGCTGAGCTACAACGTCGACACGCTGCAGCAGGACTTCTCCCATGCCCAGTCCCTGACCACCGACTCCTACCGGCAACAACTGCTCGCCCAGCAGCAAGCGGTGCAGAAGGCCGGTGCGACGACGAACGAGTACTGGGCGGTGAGCAGCGCGGTCCTGTCCGCGACACCCGACCACGCGTCGATGTTGATGGCGATGCAGGGCCAGCGTGGCACCGACGCCAAGGATCTGAAGTTCATCACCGCGACGGTGCGGGTTGACTTCGACAAGTCACGCGACGGGCAGTGGCGCGTCGCGAACCTCACCGTGCTGAAGAAGCCGCAGATGAATCCGGCCGGCCAGTGAGCCCGCGACGCAAGCTCGAGGCCGACGAGCGGGACTTCTTCGAAGTGGTACCCAAGCCGCCTCGGCGCTGGGGTCTGCCGATCATCGCCGCGCTGGCGACGCTGTTGATCGCGGCGGCGATCACCGGCAGCACGCTGATGCTGATTCAGCATGAGAAGGATCGTCGGACGTCGGTCAAGGAAGCCGCGGCGCTGGGCTACGTGCGGGAGTTCATGACGACCTACACGACACTGGATCCGTTCCACGCCAACGACTATGCCGACCGGATCCTCGCGCAGGGCACCGGCGACTTCGCGAAGATGTTCAAGGAGAAGGAGAACGAGATCCTGATCCAGGTCGCCCGCGCCGAGCCCACGAAGGGCACTGTGCTCGAGGCGGGGGTGCAGCGGTGGAACGACAACGGCAGCGCCGACGTGCTGGTCGCGACGAAGATTTCCACGAAGTCGCCGGACGGGAAGTCGACGATCGAGAGTGGAAACCGTTGGGTTGCAACGGCTATCAAGGAAGGACAGCAGTGGAAGATCAGCAACCTGATTCAGGTGATCTGACCACGGGCGCCGAATTGCCGGCTGAGCCGACGGCTGCCGACGGAGCCGAGGAAGCGACCGACGCCAAGGCTGCCCGTCGTCGCCATCGGATGCCGCTGCGCAAGGAGCTTGCGGCAAGCCGTGAGGACGCGGACGCGACCGCGACCGACGAGACGACCGCGACGGACGAACAGCCCGAGCCCGACGTCGCCGAGGTCGCCGAAGCCGAACCCGCCCCGCGGCCTCGGCGGTGGCGCGGGTTACGGCGGCGTGGGAAAACCCCTGAGCCCGAGGCTGTTTCAAAACCGACAGACGAGGTGGCAGAACCCACGGAGCCGGAGGCGCCCAAGCCGGCGGCACGGGTGCCCGTCGGCAAGGCCAGCCGCACCGCCAAGACGACGGCCGAGCCTGAACCGACGGCCGATGAGGAGCCGGTCGACGAGACCGCGGACGCCGAGGAAGCGGGAGCCGAGGACGCGCCACAGGAAGAACAGATCCTGGTGCCGCACCGGCCCGCGGGCAGGCGGGTGACCATCGCCGCGGCCGCCGCCGGTGTGGTCTTCGTCGGTGCGGCCGCGTTCGCGGGTGCGACGCTGCAGCCGTACCTGGCCGACCGCGCGTTGGTGCATACCAAGCTCGACATCGCGAGGACCGCCGCCAACGCCATCACCACGTTGTGGACGTACACCCCGGACAACATGGACAAGCTGCCGGAGCGGGCCGCCGGTTATCTGGGCGGCGATTTCGCCAACGAATACCGCAAGTACATCGACGCGATCGTCGCTCCGAACAAGCAGGCGCAGGTCACCAACACCACCCAGGTGATGGGGACGGCCGTGGAAACGGTGACGCCGACCGAGGCCACCGCGCTCGTCTACACCAATTCGGTGGCCACCAGCCCGGTGTCGAAGAACATCCCGTCACTGCGGTACCTGTCCTACCGGTTGACGATGCAGCGCCACGACGCGAAGTGGTTGATCACCCGCATGTCGACGGTGACATCCTTTGATTTGACCCCGCAGCTGTAAGGGCAAGACCTCCCGGCCATGCCCGTCGTCTCCCCAGTCTCTGAGCGGACGACGGTCGTGTGTCTGCTGCGAATGGAGCTGCGGCCGTGGCAGGTGGCTCTCATGACGAACCTGCCGACCTCGGTGCGTGACCTGGTGCTGCGACGCGTGTCCGGTCAGCCGTAGTGTTCGTCAAGCGCAGCACCGTGGCGCCGCGAGGGTTCTTCGCCTGTGAAGCCGCTGGGCTGCAATGGCTTTCGGCCGCTGACGGCGGCGTGCCGTGCGCCCGGGTCGTCGCATACGACGACACCAGCCTGACGCTGGAACGGTTGGACACCGCAGCGCCCACGCCGGCCGCCGCGCACGAGTTCGGCCGTCGACTGGCGCGCACCCACGACGCCGGGGCCGGCGCGTTCGGCGCACCGCCTTCCGGTTGGACCGGTCCCGGCTACTTCGGGCCGCTCGAGCAGCCGCTGCCGATGTCGTACGCCGCCGGTGACCGGTGGGGCAGTTTCTACGCCAACGAGCGTTTGGCACCGATGGCCGACCGCGCGGCGACGCGTCTCGATGCGCCCGCGCGCGACGCGATCGACGCCGTGATGGCGCGCTGTGAGGCCGGGGACTTCGACGACGGCGATCGGCCCGCTCGGCTGCACGGCGACCTGTGGAGCGGCAACGTCATGTGGACATCCGACGGTGTGGTGCTGATCGACCCGGCGGCGCACGGCGGCCATCGCGAGACCGACCTCGCGATGCTGGCGTTATTCGGCTGCCCGTTGTTCGACGCGGTGATCGACGGCTACCAGGCACACCGGCCACTGCGCGACGGCTGGCGGGACCGGGTCGGGTTGCACCAGCTCTATCCGTTGCTGGTGCACGTGGTGTTGTTCGGCGGGGGCTATGCGCGTCAGACGTTTCTAGCCGCCGAGGGCGTCGCGCTGACCAGCTAACGACGACTTACGTGCCCGTAAGTGCTAGGCACGTCGTGTTGTTCGGCGGCGGCGACATGACGCAGACGCGGGCGGCCGCCCACAGCGAATTAGACCTCATGTGTTGAGTGCGCGGTCGGCCAGCGCGCCGACCACCGGATTCAGCGCTCGGGCGTATTCAATCGTGACGTGGTTGTCGTCGCGATAAACCAGGTTGTTGCCGACGATCATCGGGCAGGTAGTGGCGGTACAGAACAGCGGTGTGATGTCGTCGTAGCGCCCGCCGCCGGCCGCGGTCGCGGCTGCCTCTGCCTCGATGCCTGCGTCATTCACCGCCGTCTCGCGCGGTTGAGCGCAGGCCGTCGCATCGTCAACATGCTCCGACAGACATGCCGGCACGGCCAATGCGGGTCGGGAATGGGGCCGAGCACCACAACCCTTGTGCCCGTGTTGCGCAATTGAGCGACCGACCGGGTAAGGCTGTCGAGCCACGCCTGATCATATGAGGTGAATCCGAAGTCGGCCCCGTACCGCCGGGACATGCTCAGCACGACCAGCTGCGGGCGCTCTTTCTGCAATCGGTCGAGGATGTCGCTCCGCCACTGCTCGCATTCGGTGTATTCGCGGCCGAGGTACGGACTGGTGATGCGCAGATCCTGCAGCGGGCAGGTCACCTTGGCCAAAGTCTCAAGGCGCCAGTGCCGCTGCGCGGCCAGGTCTTCAAACGCCGGACTCCACATCGCCGCGTGAGAATCACCCACTAGGGCAACGGACATCGGGGAGGCCGTATCACCTGATGCGCACTCGGACTGTCCCACGTCGCGCCACGAGCGAACACAGCCGTTGAGAAATACCTCCGGCTTATCGGCAGGTGCATCCGCCAGCGGTGGCCGCAGATTCGACGGGACAGCTTGCAGCCCAACAGAATCCACAACAGAAGCCTGTACCTGGGCAACGACCTGCTGTACGGCAGCGTCGTAGCGGTCACCCGCCGGCGCGGGCCCGCTTGGTGTCCTCACCGCTACGGCTTGTGCGGCTGCCCCTTCCCCGGTCGGGATGGGCCGCAGCGTGAGCAGCACCAGTGCGACGGTGACGGCCACCGCGGTGACGAAAGCGCCGAGGGCCAGGCTGCGCGTCGCCGAGCGCCGCAGCGGCGCGGCGAATCGGGCCGGGTTTTCGACGAGAACCAGCGTGAGCGCGGCAAGGGCCGCCGAGACACCCGCGGCGGCCAGTCGCTCGGCCAGCCCCAGCTGATGGCCCAGCATCGGGGCCGCGAGCAGCAGCACCGGCCAATGCCACAGATACCATGGGTAGGAGAGCCGCCCGATCGCCTGCATGACCGGCAGCGACAACAACCGGTTGACCCCCTCATTGGATGCAGCACAACCCGATCCGATCAGCAGCGCCGCACCCAACACGGGCAGCAGCGCCGCGGTGCCCGGGTATGGTGTGGTGGCGCCAAGCAAGGTGCACGCCAGGATGATCAGGGTCATCCCGGCCCCCGAGATGATCGCAGCCGCAGGCGACGGTAGGCAGCGCCATGCCGTCGCGGTCAATGCCACCAGACCGCCTGCCGCCAATTCCCACGCCCGGGTGGGCAGTGAGAAGAACGCCCAAGGTGGCGACGAGCTCGTCCAGCTCAGTGACAGGGCAAACGACACAACTGCGACGAACAACAGCACCAACTGGTACCACACGACCGGTCGCGAAGCCGCGGTGCTCCCGTGTCGCCGCCTCATTAGCCACGTGGCGCCGACTATGAGCGCCGGCCACAGGACGTAGAACTGCTCCTCCACGCCAAGGGACCAGTAGTGCTGAAAGGGGGAGGGGGGAGTGCAAGCGGCGAGGTAGTCCGTGCCCTCCACTGCGAACCGGTAATTGCCGACGTAGAGCGCGCTCGCAATGCCGTCTTTCAACGCATTTCGAGCATCGAGCGGGGGAAGCAGCACCGCCGAAGCGATGGCGGTCGTGACCAGCACCAAGCAGCCGGCAGGCAAGAGCCGACGGGCCCGCGCCCCGTAAAACCGGCGCAGTGGCACGGTACCGGTGGTCGACACGTCGCGCCACAGCAGACCGGTGATCAGGAAGCCTGATATCACGAAGAAGATGTCGACGCCGACGAAGCCTCCGCCGATTCCCGGAACGCCCGCGTGGAAGAGGACGACCGTCACGATCGCCACCGCGCGCACGCCCTGGATATCGGGACGGAAGCCGTCCGGCCGCTGACGCTCGCCGGCCCTGGGAGCGGCATATCGAACTTGCCCGGCGCGGCTAGGGCGACGTCGAGTTCGTGCTACAAGACCGGCGGACTCCACTCGAGGGACGATCCTCCCACACGACCTCAGCTGATTGGTTGAGGTTTCGCGTGGCGGCCCATCAATTGAATGCGAGCCAGCTCGGTAGCGCCCGTTCGCGGGAGTCGCACAACACCTGTCGGGTGTCGCAGTTCCCGTCGGGAACGCCTGCGCCGGCCCACATGCCGCCGGTGTCGCGTCGCAGCACGATCGCCGAGGAGCCGCCGCCGTCGAGCAGGATCGCGGTGTCGCTGCCGAGGCCGCGGAACAGATCCTGGATCTGGTCCGGCGTGTAGCTGCCGCCCTGAAAGACGTACATCTCGTCCTTGGCCTTGGAGTAGGCGATCGCCGTGCGGGCCGCACTCGGGCCGCCGTCGTTGAGCTGCCCGGTGTCGCCAGGTGCCAGCAGCCCGATGCCGCTCACCGCGACGAACCGCGTGCCCTTGTCGACTAGGCCCTGAATCGCGGGCGAGGCGGCGTCGTAGTCCTGCGGGCCGCTGGGCGACACCACGTATGGTGCGCCACCGACCGGCAGGATCATCGTGGACAGTGCGCTCCAGCTTTCGCCTCCGCCGGACAGGCCCTGCTTACCCGCGTAGGCGACGGTGCCCGTCACCGCGACGTTGGCGTGGCCCTGTCCGCGGGTGTTGTCGACGTAAGCGCCCAGCGGAGAGCTGCATCCCGTCGACTTCCACGACCCGCCCTTCTGCCCCCGCACGTCGAAGAAGTTGGCGTTGATCGCAATCGTCGGCTGGCCAAGTGCTTGCCATGCCTGCAGCGGGGCGTAGGTCTCCGAGGCCTGCCACAGACCTTCGCCGGTGCGCGCCCGCGGATCGCGTTCGCAGCGCGCCTGATAGCCGGAGTGCGTGTCGACGAGCAGTCGGGGCGCAAGGCGTTGCGAGGCGGACTTGATGATCATCAGGTGTCCGCCACTGCTCATCTCGTACCAGCCGCCGCCCGCGTTGAGCATCGGTGCCGGTGCGCCGCCGCCGAAGTTGTAAACGAGGTAGGAGCCACGAGTGTCGGCGATGGCGTTGGCCAACAATTCGCGGGCGTCGGCGGCCCTGGCGGTCGGTGTGCCCGTCGTCGCCACCGCAGCGCACACCACCAGCGCCGCGGCACACGCCACGAACCGCCGGAAGTTTGCGGGTGGAAATGGCACGGTCGCCCCTTTGCCGAGACAGCTGAAAACAAGACAACAGTAATCACAGCAAACACACTGTCAACTTTCGTAACAGCTGTGCATCGGTTGGGCTTCGGGTGGGTCGCAGCCCTAGCTGCGTGGATTTCGCTGGAACGGGTAATCCCGCGTTGGTCGGACTTTCAACATGAGGAGCTGAAATGATCGGGACAATCATCGGTGCGATCGTCGTCGGCTTGATCGTCGGCGCACTGGCGCGTCTGATCATGCCGGGCAAGCAGAACATCGGCGTGATCATGACGATCTTGTTGGGCGCCCTGGGGTCCTTCATCGGGACGTGGGTCACCTATTCGCTCGGCTACACCAACTCCAACGGCGGATTCCAGTTCATCCCGTTCATCGTGGGTGTAGTCGTCGCAATCGTCTTGATCGCGCTCTATCTCGGCATCACCGGCAGGCGCGGCACCGGCACTCCGGCGCACTAGCGCGGCGCCAGCCGGTAGACCGCGTCGGCGTAGTCGTCGGTGATGTACACCGCTCCCCCCGGTCCCGTCACCGCGGCCACCGGCCGGCCCCAGCGCGTGCCGTCATCGCCCTGGAAGCCGCCGACGAGAGTCTGCCGATTGCCCAGAGTGCCGTTCTGCCAAGGAAAGAACGCGACCTCGGGTGAGTACGGCGGCCGTCGGTTCCACGATCCGTGCACACCGACGAGCGCGCCGTTGGCGTACGGGGCCGGTAGCGCATTCTGGGTGAAGCTCATGCCGAGGGGAGCGGCGTGTGCGCCCAGGCTCTGTTCGACGGGCGGCAGTGACGCGCAGTCGAGTTTGTCGCCGTCGGCGTTGGTCTGCACGTCTCGGATGAAGGGGAGGTTGGCCGTCCCTTGGAAAGACCAGTCGGGATTGCAGTAGGGCCAACCCAATTCGCGCCCGGGTGTGAGCCGTGCGACGGCCTCGGGAGGATGGTCGTTGACGTAGTCGTTGACCTCGCCAGTCTGCGGGTCCGCGATGTTGTCGCGATTGTTGACCGCCGTCCACACCGAACCGTCTGGTGCGATCGCCAAACCCGTGCCGTTACGCACACCAGTCGCGAACGGCTGAGCGGGCCCACCGCCGGGCGGGATCCGCATGATGGAGGCGCGCGGCGGATTCGCGGTGCGGTCGTCGGCGGTTATATTGCCCGTCGAGCCGATGGAGAAGTACACCGAGCCGTCCCGGCCGACGGCCACGCTCTTCAGTGCGTGCGCATACGCGCCACGCAGATCGGGACTCCTGGCATCGGGCAGGCCGGCCGCGACGGTGCGGCGATTGGTCGCTGCGCCGTCGGCGTAGTCGTAGGCGTCGATCTGATCGCTCTCGGCGACGTAGAGCGTGCTGCCCGAAAACGCAAGGCCGTGCGGTTGATCCAGCCCGTCGAGCGGCACCGACAACCGGGGGCCGGCGCCGCTCGGCTCCACGCGCACCACCTGCCCACTGCTTGGCACGGAAACCAGCAGGCTTCCGTCCGGAGCCCACGCGGCCATGCGGGCCTTCGGGATGCGGGCCCACACAGACAGCGTCCAGCCCGCCGGCACCAGCGCCTGGCGCGGTTCATCGAAGGGTGGCTGCGCCAGATCCGGATCGACCTGCACGGTGACAGGGACCAAGCCTGCGGCAGTGGGTGTGGCGGACACCGTTGGGGTTGTCGGCGTTGACGAGTTTGTTGAGCAAGCCGCGACCAGCGCAACGCCAATCAGCATGGCCCCGATTCGCTTATGCCGCAGCCAAACCCGCATGCATCTCCCAGACGAGAATCTCGGCGGGCTCGGTGGCGGTGACGCGCTGACCGCCGGATGCGGTGAACCGCACGGCGTCGCCTTCGTGCAGCGGTCCCGCGCCTTCCAGGGTTACTTCACCCCGAGGGACGAACACGTGCAGATAGGGAGCCTGTGGCAATTCGACGCTGTCGCCGGGCTGCAGCCGCGCGCCGTGCAGGGCTGCGTAGCGGTTGCGGATGGTGATCGCGGTGTCGTCGCTGTGTTCGGGCATGCCCGACGCGATCGTGACCAGGCCGCCACGCAACAACTCGTCGTCGATCTCGAGCTGCTGGTAGCCGGGCGTGATGCCCGACTCGTCCGGAACCACCCACATCTGCACGAAATGCACTGGCTCATCATGTGTTTCGGATCCCGTAAGGGTCCAGGAGTCGTTCTTCTCGGAGTGCAGGATGCCGCGGCCAGCCGACATGCGCTGGGCCAGGCCGGGGTAGATAACACCGGAGTGGCCGGTGGAGTCCTGGTGCACCAGCGAGCCGCCTAGCACCCACGTCACGATCTCCATGTCGCGGTGGGGATGAGTGTCGAAGCCAGTGCCGGGCTTGACGATGTCGTCGTTGTTGACCAGCAACAGGCCGTGGTGCGTGTTGCCCGGGTCGTAGTGGTCGCCGAAGGAGAACGAATGCTTGGAATCCAGCCACGAGATCTTCGTCTTCGCGCGATCGTCGGCGCGGCGGATGTCGACAGTTGCTTTGTCGATGCGCGATCCGCCTTCGCTTCTCGCTGAAGTCATGTCCTCACTCCTCGGTTCTGGCCAGCCTAGGTGGCGGCGTTGACCGCGACAACATAGATGATGTGTCATGTATTCCATGTGGCTGACCGATGAGCAACAGCAGATCTGGCGGGGATACCTGGAGATGGTGAGTCGCCTGCAGACCGCGATGCACCGCCAGCTGCAGCAGGATTGTGAACTGTCGCTGGCCGACTACGACGTGTTGGTGGCGCTGTCGGAGCGGGGGCCGCAGCGGATCAACGAGCTCGTCGAGATCCTGGCGTGGGAGCAGAGCCGGCTATCGCATCAGCTGCGGCGGATGCGTGGCCGTGGTCTGGTGGAACGCCACGACAGCGGCGACGACCGCCGAGGCGCGACGGTCGAGCTCACGGACGCCGGCCGTGCGGCCCTGGACACCGCCGCGCCGGGGCACGTCGAACTCGTGCGCTCCGTCGTGTTCGACGGGTTGAGCGCCGCGCAGCTGCGGGCGTTCGGCTCGGTGATCGAGTCGGTGCTGGAGCGGCTTACCAGTCAGCCTCGGTGAACTTGATGACGCCGCGGATGTTCTTACCGTCGAGCATGTCGTGGTAGCCGTCGTTGATGTTCTCCAACGGGTACGTGGTGGTGATCATCTCGTCGACCTTGAGCAGCCCGGACTTGTAGAGCCCGACGAGTTTCGGCGTCTCGACGTGGCTGCTGCCGCCGCCGAAGATATTGCCCTTCAACGTCTTCTGCAGCATCGTGAACAGGAACAGGTTGAGCTTGACGTCGACGTCCATCATCGAGCCCATGCCCGTCACGACGCAGGTGCCGGTCTTGGTGGTCAGCGTCAGCGCCTCTTCGATGTACTCGCCCTTCATCTCGCCGACGGCGATGATGGTCTTGTCGGCCATCACGCCGTAGGTCACGTCGATGATCGGGGCGATGGCCTCGGCCATCGACGGGTAGGCGTGGGTGGCGCCGAACTTGATGGCCTGGTCGCGTTTCCACTCGTTCAGGTCGATCGCGATGACGTTGCGGGCTCCGGAGATGACGGCGCCCTGCAGCGCGCTCATGCCGATGCCGCCGACGCCGACGATCACCACGGTCTCGCCGGGCTTGACCTGGGCGACGTTGGTGGCTGAGCCGAAGCCCGTCGGCACCGCGCAGCCCATGATGGCGGCGGTCTCGAACGGGACGTCCTTGTCGATCTTGACGACAGAGTCCTTGTGCACGGTCATGTACGGGGCGAACGTGCCGAGCAGGTTCATCGGCGACACCTCGGTGGTGCCGGCGTGCACGCGGTTGGTGCGGTCCGCGATGGCCTTGCCGCCGAGCAGCACGGCGCCGCGGTCGCACAACGAGCGGTAGCCCTTCAGGCACGGCTGACATTCACCGCATGCGGGGATGAAGGCGAGAATGACGTGGTCGCCCTCCTCGATGCCGGTGACGTTCTTGCCGACCTTGGTGACGACGCCCGCGCCCTCGTGGCCGCCGAGCGCGGGCAGGCCGATCGGGGTGGCCCCGGTGGTCAGGTGGTAGTCCGAGTGGCACATGCCTGCGGCGTGCACCCGGATCTGCACCTCATCGTCGACGGGGTCGCCGATTTCGATCTCGTCGATCCGGAACGGGGAATTGAGCTCCCACAGCAGAGCGCCCTTGGTCTTCATGAGTCGCGATCATAGAACACGTTACAAAACGCGCGCCAAGACGGCCGGTGAGCTGCTGCAATGCAGACTTCTCGCCGAAATAAGATTCCGGTACGCAAAATCGCGGTTTGCGTGCAATAAGTCTGATCTGGCTGGGCCTGTGAATGGATTCGAGCGACTTGGCGGGCGTTCTGCCATCGTCGCTGCATGGGGGAATCGATGGGTCATTCATCGGTAGTGAAG
>JBKOYU010000398.1:0-3674 GCA_046725575.1 Actinomycetota bacterium
TTCCGAGTAACTGGGATGCGGTCTGGCACGCCAACACGATTCGCTTCATCCTCGACACCGGCCAGGCGTCGCCGACCCACATGGGCGAGCTGCGCAACGTCGAAACCCACGAAGCGCTGTACTACCCGTCGACCTTTCACGCCCTGGCAGCGGTGTTCAGTCAGCTCACCGGCGCGGCGCCGACCACCGCGTACACGCTGAACTCATTGGCCGCCTCGATCTGGCTGTTCCCGGTCAGCGCCGCGACGCTGACGTGGCAGCTGCTGCGCACCCGAACCGATGCTGATTCCCGGGTCGTCCCCCTACCCTTCGGGTGGGAGGTGCCCCCAGCGCTCCTGCCCTCCGGCGAGTGGCGCGTGGCCGGCGCCGCGGCCACCGCAGCCGCGCTGTCGGGGTCGTTCACCGCGCTCCCCTACATCGAATTCGATACCGCGTCGATGCCCAACCTTGCCGCCTACGGCGTCGCCGTTCCGACCATGGTGCTGGTGGTATCGGCGCTGCGACACCGCGACCGCATCCCGCTCGCGGTGCTGGCGGTTCTCGGTGTGTTCTCCGTGCACATCACCGGCGGCGTGGTGGTCGTTCTGTTCGTGGCGGCATGGTGGCTGTTCGACGCGCTGTGGCGTCCCGTCCGCGGCCGAGTCGCGGACTTCGTCAACCTGTTGCTCGTCGCCATTCCGACCGTCGCACTGTTATTGCCCCAATTCTTGGGAGTGCTGCAACAGGCCGAAATCATCGTCGGGCACGCGTTCGTCACGCACGAGGGAAAGAAGCGCGGCCTGATCGACGCGGTCGTGCAGCACACCCGGCACCTCAACGACTTTCCCATCCAGTGGGTACTGATCATCCTGGCCGCCATCGGCGCGATCATCCTGCTGGTGCGGCGGGTGTGGTGGCCGCTGGCGGTGTGGCTGCTGCTGGTCGTGTCGATCGTGCACTCGTCGGCGCCGTTCGGCGGCCCGATTGGCGTGCTCACCGGCAAGTTCAGCGACCTGTTCTACAGCGATCCGCGGCGGCTGTCGGCGGTGATCACGATGCTGCTCACGGCTGCGGTCGGCATCGCAGTGTTCACGCTGGCGTCAGTCGCGGTCGCAGGTGCGCGCCGACTGGTTGGCAGGGGCAGTCCGCAAGCCTGGAACGCCGCGACGGCCGCCGTTTTGGTGGCCGTAAGCGTCGGCATCGGGCTCGCGTATCTACCGCGGGCCCAGTTTCTGTTCGGCGAGAAGTACGACAGGGTGATAGTCGACTCCAAGGACCAGCAGGCGTGGGCGTATCTGGCGACGTTGCCGGGGGCGCGCGACACCCTGATCGGCGATGCGAACACCGACGGCACGGCGTGGATGTACGCCGTCGCCGGCCTGCATCCGCTGTGGACGCACTACGACTACCCGGTCCAGCAGGGCCCGGGCTACCACCGGTTCATCTTCTGGGCCTACGCCGACGACGACACCGACCCGCGGGTCGCCGAGGCGGTCAAGGCGCTCAACATCCGGTACGTGGTCACCAGCACACCGGTGGTCCGCGGGTTCGTCGTGCCCGACGGGCTAGTGTCGCTAGAGAGGTCGCGGTCGTGGGAGAAGATCTACGACAACGGCGAGGCCCGCATCTACGAATGGCGCGGAGGGAAATGAGCACCAACACCGACGACGACAACATCGAGATCATCGGCGGCGAACCACAGGTGGCTGCCGAGGAGGACGCCGACGGCAAGTCACTGACTGATCTGGTCGAGCAGCCTGCGAAGGTGATGCGGATCGGCACCATGATCAAGCAGCTGCTGGAGGAGGTGCGCGCCGCACCGCTGGATGACGCGAGCCGCAACCGGCTGCGCGAGATTCACCGCACCAGCATCCGCGAGCTCGAGGACGGGCTGGCGCCGGAACTGCGTGAGGAGCTGGAGCGGTTCACGTTGCCGTTCACCGACGACGCCGTTCCGTCGGACGCCGAACTGCGGATTGCGCAGGCGCAACTCGTCGGCTGGCTCGAAGGCCTGTTCCACGGCATCCAGACCGCGCTGTTCGCGCAGCAGATGGCGGCCCGCCAGCAGCTGGAGCAGATGCGGCAGGGCGCACTGCCGCCCGGAGTGACCGGAACGCCCGGGCAACGCGGCGGGACCGGGCAGTACCTGTAGGCCAAGTGTCTGTTCCGCACATCGAGACCCACAACGCGTGGGTGGAATTTCCGATCTTCGACGCGAAGACGCGCTCGCTGAAGAAGGCGTTCCTCGGCAAGGCCGGCGGCGCGATCGGACGCAACGCATCCAATGTCGTGGTCATCGAGGCTTTGAGGGACATCACCATGTCGCTCGAACTCGGCGACCGGGTGGGGCTCGTCGGGCACAACGGCGCCGGAAAGTCGACCCTGCTGCGGCTGCTGTCCGGGATCTACGAACCCACCCGCGGGGTGGCTTCGGTGACCGGCCGGGTGGCCCCGGTGTTCGACCTCGGCGTCGGGATGGACCCGGAAATCTCCGGGTTCGAGAACATCATCATCCGCGGGCTGTTCCTCGGTCAGACGCGAAAGCAGATGATGGCGAAGGTGGATGAGATCGCGGAGTTCACCGAACTCGGCGACTACCTGTCGATGCCGCTTCGCACGTACTCCACCGGCATGCGGGTGCGGTTGGCCATGGGCGTGGTCACCAGCATCGACCCGGAGATCCTCCTGCTTGACGAGGGCATCGGCGCGGTGGACGCCGAGTTCCTGAAGAAGGCCCAGTCACGGCTGCAGAGCCTCGTCGAACGGTCCGGGATCCTGGTATTCGCAAGCCATTCCAACGAATTTCTCGCCCGGCTGTGCAAGACCGCGATGTGGATCGACCACGGCACCATCAAGATGACCGGCGGCATCGAGGACGTCGTGCGCGCGTACGACGGTGAGGATGCGGCCCGCCACGTGCGAGAGGTCCTCGAAGAGCACCGAGGCGATTGGTCGCCGACTGGGGGCACTCCCCTCGCAAGCGGTGGGCCCACCCGCTTGCGGGGGAAGGGGTCCAGCGCCGACTGGCCTGCAACGGTTCCCGATGACTGAGTCGGTATGCGCGGTGGTGGTCACACATCGGCGTCCCGACGAACTGGCCAAGTCGCTGGATGCAGTGAGCGCACAGACCCGCGCTCCCGATCATCTTGTTGTCGTCGACAACGACGACGACGCACGCGTGCGCGACATCGTGAACGGCCAGCCGATCGCGACCACCTATCTCGGGTCGCGGCGAAACCTCGGTGGTGCAGGCGGTTTCGCGTTGGGCATGCTGCATGCGCTGGCGCTCGGCGCCGATTGGGTGTGGCTCGCCGACGACGACGGCAGGCCGCTGGACTCCGAGGTGCTTGGCACGCTGCTGGCTTGCGCTTCGACGCACGGGCTGGCCGAAGTGTCGCCGATGGTGTGCGATATGGCGGATCCGCAGGAGTTGGCATTCCCGTTGCGCCGGGGGCTGGCCTGGCGACGCCGGGTGAGCGAATTACGCACGGGCACAGAGGATCTGCTGCCGGGCATCGCGTCGCTGTTCAACGGAGCGCTGTTTCGGGCGTCGACGCTTGAGGCGGTCGGCGTGCCGGATCTTCGACTGTTTGTGCGCGGTGACGAAACCGAACTGCACCGGCGGCTGGTGCGCTCTGGGCTGCCGTTCGGCACATGCCTCAACGCGGTGTATCTGCATCCGCAGGGTAGCGACG
>JBKOYU010000980.1:0-1761 GCA_046725575.1 Actinomycetota bacterium
GGGACTGCTGGACGCATTGCAGACCCGGTTACGCGCCGAGGGCTACGCAGACACCGCCGTGCCCGACCGCAGAGTGACGGTCTATCACGACAACGGCGCCGCGATCGAGGTGATCTGGTCACGCCTCCGCACCGACGGCACTGAGATCGAGCGGTTGGCCGCTCACTTCGAGGTAGCACGCGGACCTGAGGGCTGGCGAATCATCACCATCCAGGCCAAGCCGACAACTAGCGACTCGCTGAACGCCGCATGGCCGCAGGCGAATTGAACAAAGGAGACAATGATGATCACCATCGACCCCGACGATCTCAACCCCACGTCGAGCTACAAACTCCTCATCGGCAGCGTGGTACCCCGTGCAATCGCGTGGGTCAGCACCCAGTCAACCAGCGGAGTTGGCAATGTCGCGCCGGTGTCCTTTTTCACGGTCGTCGGACGTTTCCCGCCGGTGCTGTCGATCACACTGCAGCCGCGCTCCGACGGGGTGACTCCAAAAGACACGTTCGTCAACATCCGCGACACCAACGAGTTCGTCGTCAACATCGCATCGATCGGCCTGGCAGACGCCGTGCACCGCTCCGCATACGAATTCGATAGCGACGTCGACGAGTTCGAGGCGCTCGGCCTGAAGAAGGCCGCGTCCGAGGTGATCTCCGCGCCCCGCATCGGCGAAGCCCCGATCTCCTTCGAATGTGTGGTCGACCGCATCATCCCCATGCCGCCGCTGGCCGACCATGTCGTGTGGGGACGGGTCAAGCGCATCCACATCCGCGACGATCTCTATTTGCCCAACGGCCGCATCGACGTGGGCGCATTGGGAGCTTTCGGGCGGCTCGCGGGCGAGTACACCATGGTGGACAACATCTTCATCACGCCACTTCCTGAAGAACTTGTCGAAGAACTCGCCGCGCTGCGCGCGAGTCGCCTCGACGGGCACGCCACCGACTACTCGCCCATCGACACGGCCCAATGGTCACCGTCGGGTTCGACGAAGGCGGCGTCATGATGATCCAGTCCCCCAACGTGTTCCGCGTCATCCGCACCCCGGCGGACACGGCCGGCGCACCCACGGTGTTGTTGATCCACGGCTTCCTCGACGATGCGTCGGTGTGGGACGGCCTGGTCGAATCCGTGGCTGGGGAGGTCGGCGCCGTGCGCTACGACCTACCCGGCTTCGGTACGCGCAGCGGATCGGTCGATGAAGCATGCCTTGTCACGCTGGAATCACTCGCCGCCGACGCCGGCGGCATAGTCGCGGGCATCGATGGTCCCGTGATCGTTGTCGGCCAAAGTCTCGGCACACAGGTCGCCGAGCTGGTGGCCGCGCAGCACCCTGACCGCGTTCGCGGGCTGGTGCTGCTCACCCCGGTTCCGCTGGGAGGCACGCAGCTGCCCGACGAGGTGGTCGCCCCGTTCCGCGCGCTTGGTGGTGACCGGGTTGCACAGCGCTGCCTGCGCGCCGAACTGTCGCCGTACCTCAGCGACGGACAGCTCGACCGGCTCACCGACATCGGCGCCCCAGTCGCTAGAGAAGTCACGGCCCACTATGTCGACGTCTGGAACAACGGGATCAGCGATGCACCTCCGACCAGTGCATACCGCGGTCCGGTGTTGATCATCCGGGGCGGCGCCGACGGTTTCGTCACCGAACAGCTCGTCGATGCCATCAGTCCGCGCTTCGACCAAGCCGAAGCCAAAGTCATCGACAAAGGCGGCCACTGGGTGCACGCCGAATGCCCCGGGACCGTCGCAACGATGATC
>JBKOYU010000602.1:0-2082 GCA_046725575.1 Actinomycetota bacterium
GGTGGTGTGTGGGTACAATCTTTCGGCCAGCTGGTGAACGATGCCTCCGGTTCGGTAGGCTAATCATCATGTCTCGGCACGAGGCGGTTCTCGACGCCGCGGAGAAGCTGTTCTACGAACGCGGCTTCGAGGGTGTAGGAGTCGACGACATCGGGCGCGCGGCGGGCGTGACGGGCTCGGCGATCTACCGTCACTTCGAGAGCAAGGCAGAGATCCTGGCCGCGCTGTTCGACCGAGTTATTGATGCATTGCTGATGACCTCGGCGAGCCCGGCGGGTGACCCCGCCGCAGAGCTGGATAACTTGGCCATGCAACTGGCAGTACAGGCGCACACCCATCGCCAACTGGCGGGCATCTGGGAGCGCGAGTACCGCTCGTTATCCCAGCCGTACAAGCGGCGTTATCACCGTCGGATGCGGGTTTACGTCGACCGGTGGGTGGACTGTCTTGTGAAGCTGTATCCCGGGCACAGCGTGAGCGATATGCACAGCGCGGTACGAGGCGTCCACGCGATGCTGTTATCTGACGCCACGTGGGCTCAGCGCCCTCCGCGAAACGGCCAGACGGCCGCTCTGCTTGCCCGGATGGCTGTGCACAGCCTGCAGGTTCTAGCGGAGCCGATGCGGTGATCGTGAACCGGTGCAGTCCAAATCGGCGAGCATGATGTCAGCCGAGACGGCAAGGTCAATTTGTCCATTCGAACACGCAAGCCCGCGGTCGCCGATCTCGGTAGGGCCACAACGGCGTCATATGGTGTCCTCGTCGGCAAGGCCCTCGAGTGCTGTGGCGAGCTTGGCCTGCAGCTGATTCGCAGCCTCTCAACGACTCTGGCGGACAACGCGATCTCACCTGCCCGCTGCCTACAGTGATGAAAACAACGCTTCGAATCTGGTGCCCGTGAAACCTTGCCGCATGAAAGGAAGTCAGCCTTCACGCGGTCCGCTTGCGCCACGGAGATGGTGGTTCGGGGCCCCTTGTTGCACCGCCGCACCGGTTACCTGCGGGAGCGCCCGGCGGATGCGGTCGTCTGCAGCGCCTGTAGCGAGGCAATCGCCATCGCCACGAGCAGTTCCTCAGCGTGGGGTGCCCGCGCCCCGCCCGGCGGACGCAGTGCCTCTGAGAACAGTAACAATTGGACACCCCGCATCGCGCTGACCAGCTCAGAATCCGAACGGTCGGGATAGCACCGCTGCAAGGCGGCGAGGAAACGTTGGTTGACTCGGCGTTGCCTGCGGTCGTGTTCCCGCCGGTACTGGCGCGCCAGCGAACGCTGCTCGCGCAGCCAGACCGCCACCAGTCGCTCGTGGGACTTGGACATGCTGACGAAAGCGCGGATCAACTTTTCCAGGTCCGCGGCAGGGTCTTCTTCTGGTTCCCCGAGACGCACTAGCAAGGCGTCGAGAGTCTTGTCGAACAGTGCCGCCAAGATGGCATCCTTGCTGGAGAAGTGCCGGTAGATGGCCGACCCAGTGGTGCCGCTGACCTTGCCGATCTCATCCACGCCCACGCCGTCGAAGCTGCGTTCGAAGAACAGCTTCTCGGCAGCGGCCAGAATCTTCTCGTCGCGCGTCACCCGGGTAGCTTACGGCGCAACCGACGCTGCCAAGCGTTCGCCGCGGCTGTGGCAACCGCAGATGCACATCGCGGCCTGGTCTTCTTCATCGAAGGCGCTCGTATGGGTAGCCGCGACCGCGTGTACCCGATGGCGCTGTGGATGACGGGGTTGTGGTGGCCACATGACGGGTCCTACCTGTTGCACTTCCGCGACTGGTTCGGCGGCCGATACGACCACTGGTTCATGCAGCTCTTCTGGTTCGCCATCGTCGTGACATTCATCGCTGAGTCGGTATTTGCCTGGCAGACAATACGTTACGGTCGCGATGAACTCTCGCCCGGGCGCAGCCAACGCGAGCATGCCGTCAGGATCATCGGGGCAATGGGCGCCGGTGTGGTCAGCTGGGCACTGCTGAAAGGCGCGCTGGATGACGACCTCTGTCTGTTGTCGTTCATGGCGACACTGTTGTGGGGCGGTCCATCGGCCGGTGCGATGCTCGGACGCCGCCCCGACGGCCGGGGGCAGTC
>JBKOYU010000442.1:0-19500 GCA_046725575.1 Actinomycetota bacterium
GTGCGCGATACTGGGATTGAACCAGTGACCTCTTCCGTGTCAGGGAAGCGCTCTCCCGCTGAGCTAATCGCGCCGGGATCCAAACTGGAGGTGGAGACGGGAATCGAACCCGTGTGCACGGCTTTGCAGGCCGTTGCTTCACCACTCGGCCACTCCACCGCTGGGTTGATGCCACTGCACCTTCGAGCGGATGACGGGATTCGAACCCGCGACCCTCACCTTGGCAAGGTGATGCGCTACCAACTGCGCTACATCCGCGCGTCACAAACGACACGTCGCCCGTCGCGAAGGACGACGATAGTCCACCAAAGTGTAGCCGCACAAATCTCAACGATCGCCGCGCTTAGCGACGTCAGAACAGCCGATACGCCTCGCGAGAAATCGAGATGCCGCGGCCGGTCTGGACGTCGATAACCCGCTGCGTGTGCGTGCAGTGGCGGTCTCGCGGATTCGGGTCGAAAGGGCCCCGCGTGCTAGTCTTCGACGTCGTTCGACCTGTTCGGTCGGGCTCTCGGTCTCGTAGCTCAGCGGGAGAGCGTCCGCCTCACACGCGGAAGGTCACTGGTTCGATCCCAGTCGGGACCACCCCTATCGCATTCAAGTTCCCAAGACCCCAACACCAGGGTCTTTGTGCCCTGCTCGGGCCGATGTCCGGCGCGCCATTGTGGAGCCATGAGTACACATTTCCCGGACGTCGAGACCATTCGGTCCGCGCTAGCGCTGGCCGTCCGAGCTCCGTCGGTACACAACTCGCAGCCATGGCAATGGCGGGTGGGCGAGCACAGCTTGCATCTGTACTCCGACCTCGACCTGCATCTGCCTCATACGGATCCGGACGCGCGGGATCTAATGCTCAGCTGCGGAGCGGCATTGAACCATTGCGTGGTCGCGTTCGCGGCGCTCGGCTGGCAATCGAAAATCCATCGGCTGCCAAATCCTGGCGAACGGCATCGTCTGGCCTCCGTTGAGCTTTATCGGTACCCGGCCAATGAGGTCGACATCACCCTGGCGGCAGCGATCCCGCGGCGTCGTACCGATCGGCGCCACTACAGCGCGTGGCCTGTGCCCCAGGGCGACCTCGCATTGATGGGTGCCAGGGCGGCGCGCGCGGGTGTAGCGCTGCGCCGAGTCGAGGAACTCGACAGCCTCAAAAACCTTGTGTCCCAAGCTGCTATGCGTCACGCGAGTGATTACGACTACCTGGCGGAGCTGGCCACATGGAGCGGCAGGTACAGCGCGACGGCCGGTGTTCCGGCGCGGAGCACACCGGAATCCGATCCGGCAGCCGCAATCCCGGGCCGTGCTTTCGCCGGTGCAGTGCTGACTCAGACGCCGGATGTCGATCCCGCTGAGGACAAGGCGGTTGTGATTGCCTTGGGCACGGCAGCCGACGACGACGTTTCGCGGCTGCGCGCCGGCGAAGCCACGAGCTTGGTGCTGCTGACGGCGACCGCATTGGGATTGGCCAGCTGCCCGATTACTGAGCCATTGGAGATACCCGAAACTCGCGCAGCCGTACGGGCCGACGTATTCGGCGCCGACGCGTACCCGCAGATGCTGCTGCGCATCGGATGGGCGCCCGTCAACGCCGATCCGTTGCCGTCAACCCCGCGGCGTGCCCTGTCGGAAGTGGTTGCGCGGCTGGACGGTTCACCCGTGTCGAACGCTTAGTCTTCGGGCCTGGGACGGGACTGGTCCAGCACGACGTATCCGCTGGCGCCGGCCAGTATCGCGTCCAGCATCGCTTCGTCGGAGGTAAACGACGTCAGCATCAGGCACCGAAGATTCGGCAGCTGGGACAAGAGCTCCCTGCACAGTTCGATGCCATTGCCGTCCGGCAACCTGACGTCGAGGACCGCGACGTCGGGCTGAAGCGCGGGGATCCGCGCCAGCGCCTGTGGCACAGATCCCGCCTCGCCCACGACTTCCAGTTCGGCATCCGCGCTGAGGAGGTCGATGAGTCCCCGCCGGACGACCTCGTGGTCATCGAGGAGAAACTCGTGGTCATCGACGAGAAAGACTTTCACCACTCGAAGGCCCTCCGTAGATGTCGCCGAGACGGTGGATGTATCGCTCACAATATGTTCTGAGGTTCGCAGATCAACACCGAACAATCGGCGTTGTGCAGCGCCGCGTAGCCCGGAGGGCTAACGAGCGCCCTGATCCCATGCACGCGCTCACGTCCGACGACGAGCAGCTGAATCGAGCGCGCGTTCTTGGTGAGGAAGTTCAAGGTGCTGTCGTGGACGGTCACCGCGCGCACGTCGAGGTCGGGGTAGCGCTTCGTCCACTGGGCGAGACGGCGGTCAAGCTGGGCCCTCGCCAACCGGTTACCGTCGGCGATGGCGTGGCCGTCGTGGATGTCGGTGAACCGTGACTGCCACGTCGTCAACACCCGCAGAGGGGCACCCCGGAGCCGTGCCTCCTCCAGCGCGCGGCGTAACACGCCCTCGCTTGCAGGGGACTCGTCGAGCTCGGCCACCACCCACTGTTGTTCTGCCCGAAGCGGATCGTTTCCGCGGACGATGGCCACCGGGCAATGGGCGGACGACGCCAACGCCGCCGCAGTCGAACCAACCCGCCCTCGGGCACTGTGTTTGAGTCCCATCGAGCCGACACACACCATCGCGGCCCATCGTGAGGCCTCGATCAACGCCCGCGTGGGTCGATCCTGCAGGATCTCGACCTCGATCTTGACGGGTTTATCCTTCGACTCAACCGCCGTGAACGCATACCTGACCGCGACTTCGGCCTTGGCGAGGTCGCGAGCTGCATCGGCGGGATCGGTGCTGGCCGTATGGGCCGGCTCGATCGCATATATCAGCCGCAGCGGGATATCGCGATTGACCGCCTCGTCGACGGCCCACAAGGCGGCACCGAGGGCGGATCGGGAACCATCGATGCCGACCACAACGGACGGCGATGGTGAGTAGTGGTCTCGCATGGTGGCTCCTGCACTTGCGCGTCAGACGGTTTCGACGCTATTCACGTCGCGCCCCGCCGCCGAGGGGCGTAAGGCCCTATTGCGCAGACATTGGTCCTTTACCGAACCTCGAACACTTCGCTCATCTTCCGACGTGGCGTCGGGGGAGGTGCGTCCTCGATCGATGGTGTTAGCCCGACGCGAATGAGGACCTGGGGGGTGATGTCCTGATTGCGGTGATCAATCAACCCAGCGACAATCTTTCGGCTCGCCGGGACCGCGGTGATGTGGGTCAGCGTGCAGGTGGCAAGCCCGGCCATCGTCGCGTCGAGCAGCACGGCAGAGAGCAGCTCACCGCAGCGCAGCACACTGTCGCGCGTGTCGACATACGTCGACAAGACCACGACCGTGGAACGGTCCTCGTCGACTTCGAGCCTCCGCTCGCGATGGTTGTCAGTCGCCCGGACGACCCGGCCGGGGTCGATTGGTCGAAGAAAGCTTCGCCATCTGCCGACGATGCGTTCCAACGCGTGTCTTGGGTGATCTCCCACATCAGTGATGCCCCGACGCGCTGCGCCGAAACACCAATCGCGACCCACGCGACGCCGGTGACGGGTCCGCCTCTCCTTGGCAACGGTTGGATAACTCCGGAACTGTCGCGTCTGCAAATTCGCACACTGTCGGTTCAGTTAACCCAGCACCACGACGCCTGCCGACCTCAGGTCTGCGCGCAGAGAGACTGGGGAGAGCATGACACGGACCAAGAATCGCCTGGTCATCGTCACTTTGGGGACCGCGGGAGCCTTCTTGGCACTGCCGATGTTGAGCCCGATCGCGATCGCGACCGCGAACCCAAGCCACGGCGGTGTGCCGTGCCTGGGCATCGTGCAACAGATCGCGTCTTCGCCCGCGAGCATCCCGCAGTCGCTCCAGGCCGCGGCGTCATCGTTTACGCCGGGCGCGGCCCTAGCCCCGCCACCGGTTGTCGTGCCTCCGGCCAGCGCCGTGGGCAGTGTGCCGCCGCCGGCGCCACCGCTGCCCGTCGCCCCGGTGATCGACGCCGCGGGGACAGCGCCACCCGCCGTCCCGCCAGTGCCGCCCGCCTCGGCAGCAGCGACGGTTGAAAACTTCACACCTCCCGCTCCGCCTGCCCCGCCCGCTGCGGTCGAGACCGCCGCGGGCAACGTCGTGCCTCCTGCGCCGCCCGCACCGGCAGTGCCCGTCGCCGATGCTCTCGCGGCTGCGCGTCCACCAGCTTCGTCCGCTTCGGGCACGTCGGGGGCCGACGCTGCGGAGGCAATTACTCCGCCGTCGCCATCGGCTCGAGTAGACCAGGACCGCGCGGTCGACACAGGATCTGCGGGGCACCCCGATTCGGGAGGCGCGGCCGAAAGCGCCGTTGAGACGTTCTCGCCACCAACACCGCCTGCGCCTGCAGAGGCTGTCGCCGGTTCGGTGCAGGCAGCGACGCCTGCTGCGCCTCCGGTTCCTGCCGCGCCGATTGAGGGCGCAGCGGGCAGCGCGACGCCCCCCGCGCCGCCAGCGCCTGCAACCCCGGCGGCCAGTACGGTCGAGACCTTTTCGCCCCCGGCCCCGCCAGCCCCGGCCGTTCCCGCGGCCAGTTCAGTGGAGGGGGCCACGCCGCCCGCACCGCCGGTGCCCGCGGCGCCGGTCGAAGCTGCCGCTGGGAATGCGACGCCGCCTGCTCCGCCGGTGCCCGCAACCCCGGCGGCCAGTACGATCGAGACGTTCTCCCCGCCGGTTCCGCCCGCTCCGGCTGTTCCCGCGGCAAGTTCAGTGGAAAGTGTTGCGCCGCCGTCTGTTCCGGCTGCATCCGTGCCTGCCGCGAATTCTGTTCCGGTGGTGACGCCACCGGCTCCGCCGGTGCCTGGCGTGCCGGCCGCGAGTTCCGTTCCGGTCGTCACACCTCCGCTTCCGCCCGTACCCGGTGTGCCCCTTGCGAGTTCGGTTCCGGTCGTGACACCACCCGCCCCCCCGGTTCCTGCTGTGCCTGTTGCGAGTTCGGTGGAGGCCGCGACGCCTCCGGTTCCGCCTGTACCCGCGGCGCCGATCGATGCTGCGGCTGGTGCTGTCGCGCCGCCTGCTCCGTTGGTTCCTGCTGTGCCTATGGCGAGTTCGGTGGAGGCTGCGACGCCTCCTGTTCCGCCTGTGCCTGCCGCGCCGATCGATGCTGGCGCTGGTGCTGTCACGCCGCCTGCTCCGGTTCCTACTGTGCCTGTGGCTAGTTCGGTGGAGGCCGCGACGCCACCAGCTCCACCGGTTCCTGCCGCACTAACAGAAGGCGCTGCGGGCGCACTAACTCCTCCCGGACCGCCGAATCCCGCAGTGCCAGTTGCCGATTCGGTACAAGCAGCGACTCCGCCCAGTCCGCCGGCCCCCGCCGTTCCGGTCGCCAACGTGACCGAGAATCTCGCCGGTCCGACTCCGCCGCTTCCCGCAGCGGCCGTCGAGGATGCCGCGGGCAATGCCGCGCCATCCGGCCCACCGCTTCCTGCGATGTCGACCGCCGATGCGGTGAACCACGTCGCGCCCCCGTCACCGCCCGCACCCAGTGCACCAGTGAATGACGAAGCAGCGGTCCTGACTCCCGCCGCGCCGCCAGCGCGAGGGGCGCCCATCGAGAACGCTTCCGGTATTGCGGCCCCCGCAACGCCGCCGAATCCGGGTGTCCCACTGGCTAATCCCGTCCAGGCCGCGACGCCTCCCGCCCCTCCGGCTCCGGCGGCTCCGGTCGCCACGACAGCTGGCACCGCGACGCCGCCCATCCCGCCGGCACCGGTTGTTCCGGCCGCCAATACGGTGCATGCCGCCACACCGCCGGCGCCGCCGATTCCGCCCACTGCGGCTGCAGCCCCAGTCACCGCGGTAAGGCCGCCGACGCCGGCAACCCCAGCCGGGCCGATGACCATCGCCGACCTGATGACGCCGCCCGGCATCATTCACACGACGCAGAATGCCGTCTCCTCGGTCGCCAGCGTCATTCCGCCGCCGGCGCCGCCCATCCCCGGCACTGCCGGCGCTCTCGTCCCAAGCGTTTCGACGCCAGACCCGTTCACACCGCTGTTCGCTTCCGGGATTTCCAACCTGGTGTCACCGCCGGCGCTGAATCTTCCGTCGGTGCCAGGCCTTGGCATACCGCTGCCCAGCGAGGTCCCGACTCCCTCTGACCTGATTTGTGTCGGCACCGATTGGTCTGCATCGCAAGGAGATTCGGCGCCTCATCCAGCGGCGCCCGTCGATCGGCGTGGCCGGTGGTGACCGCTAGCTGTCCTGCGCTTTCGCGACAAGTTCGGTAGCGACCTGGACCAGCGGCACATTCGAATCCTGCGACAGCTTGCGCAACACCTCGAACGCCTGGACCGCATCGACGCCGTAACGCTCCATGATCATGCCCTTGGCCTGGCCGATAGTGTCGCGGCTGGCCAGCGCGCGCTTGAACTGCTCGTCGCGCCGCGCCGAATTCCATGCCACCGACGAATGCGCGGCGAAGATCCTGCCGATGTCCTTGGACGTCTGGTCGAACGCATGCGGTCGCTCCGCGTAGACGTTGAGCGCGCCGATGGTCTGGGCGGCGATGAACAACTGGAATGCCATGATGGACCGAATCGGCGTCTGTTCCAACGCATCCCGGCGATAGTTGGGGAACCGGTCGTCGGTCTCCAAGTCCGCGACGTGGATGGTCTTCTCCTCCCACACTGCAGTTAGGCACGGGCCTTCACGGTGACGTTGCTGGATCTCGTCCAACAGGAGCGGCCACCTGTGTGTCGCTGCGGGGGTGTCAACGTGCTTGGCGTTACGCGTGACCGTGACGCCCGCATAGCGGGCCCCCGGAATCTCCACCGCGGCATGCTCTACCAGCTCAGCGAGCACCGTCTCGGAATCCGTATCCGGCCGGGCGTGAAGTTCTTGCACAAGCTCCGCGATGCGCAGGTGTGTAGCTTCCACCCCACCTGGGTTGTTCACCGTCACCATCCGATCATCAGCCATGGCTAGGCTCCAAGATTACGCTGCTCGGCTGGGGAACCACAGCTAACTCACCGACTACAGCGCCCGCAGATACCGGTTCGTGATGACCCGCCGAGCCACCGATGTGACGGGTGAGCCAAGCCTGCTCCACCACGTCGCGTGCCGCGAGAACGCCACGATCTGTGCATACACTTCGTCGGTCGCCGGGTCGTAGCGCACGACGAACCGTTCCTCGCCCGATTCGGCGTGGCCCGGCAGCGTCCCGTAGGCGAATCCGCGTCGGTCGGGTTCGTCGACGACGTAGACCACCCGGCACGGCGCCCGCACCGGGCCCAGATGCACGATCACCTCTGACCCCACGGCGGCGACTTCGCTCGTCGGCTCGACCCGCAGACCCGCGCCGCGCAGCATGCCCCAGCGCATGCCCTCGTCGGCGGCCTCCTCGAACCGGCGCCGTCCACGCCCGATGGCGGCCGACTCCTGCACGTGGTGGTATCCGCCGGGCAACCGCCCCGCCGTGGCGCCCACTTCGGCGTAGGTCAACGGCAGCGCCGCCAGATCGCTCAGCTTCACCCCGCCACCTTGTCATCGTCGGCGTACGGTCTGAGAAATGACCACGTCTAGCGTCGCTCAAGCATCGGGAACATTCAGCATCGGCGGCGACCTCACCGTTAACCGCCTGGGGTTCGGCGCAATGCGCCTGACCGGACAAGGCGTCTGGGGTCCGCCCGACGACCGCGACGAATGCATTCGCGTCCTGCGCCGCGCCGTCGAACTCGGCGTCAACTTCATCGACACCGCTAACTCCTACGGGCCGTACGTCTCCGAGGAACTGATCCGCGAGGCACTGCATCCGTATGACGGCGTCGTCATCGCGACGAAGGCCGGACTCCTGCGGACCGGGCCCGACGTATGGCCGGTTCTCGGCTACCCCGCCTATCTGCGCCAAGAATGCGAGATGAGCCTGCGCCGTCTCGGCGTCGACGCCATCGACCTGTTCCAGCTGCACCGCATCGACAACAAGTTCCCCGCCGAGGACCAGATCGGCGAACTCGTCGCGCTGCAGCAGGAAGGCAAGATCCGCCACATCGGCCTATCCGAGGTCAACGTCGACCAGCTCGAGGCCGCCCAGAAGATCGCGACCATCGTGTCGGTGCAGAACATGTACAACATCACCGCCCGCTCCGCTGAGCCCGTGCTCGAGGCATGCGAAGCGCAGGGCGTCGGGTTCGTCCCATGGTTCCCGCTGGCGGCCGGCCCGCTTGCCGCACCCGGCGGGCCGTTGCAGCGCATCGCCGAAAACCACCACGTCACCCCATCGCAGCTGGCACTGGCCTGGCTCCTGAAGCGCTCACCGGTGATGCTGCCGATTCCCGGGACGTCGAAAGTCGCGCATCTGGAGGAGAACGTCGCCGCCGCGGAGATCGAGCTCTCCGACGAGGAGTTCGAGACGCTGAGCAAAGCAGCGGGCTGAACACACCGAGAATGTCGAAAACTCGGCGGTCGTAACGACCAATTGGTGAGCCACCGAAACGCGGTGACGCGGATTTTCAGGAGGAGCACCATGAAGTACGTGTTGATGATTTCGGTCACGGCGGAGGCACTGGAGGCGCTGTCGGAATCGGAGCGTCAGGCCTTTGACGATGCCCACCAGAGCCTCCAGGCCGACACGCGAGCATCGGGAGAGCTGCTCAGCACCCATCAGCTGGGCGACATCGCGCACACACCACCACCGTGCGCAGCGTTTCCGGGCAGCCCTCCGTCACCGACGGGCCGTACACCGAGATGAAGGAATTCCTCGGCGGCTATTACCTATTCGATGTCGACTCGAAGGATCTGGTAGTGGGCACCGAGACGGGCGGAGCCCGATTCGCGACCGGGGCATACGGATTCTGGTCGGCGCACGTGCGCACACTTCTCGTCGACGCGGGTGTTGCCGATCCAGATGCTCTGGTCGACACCCTGCTGGCACCGGTTTCCGCCGAGGTTTACGCCCACCAGCGCGCCCGCGGCCTGACGTCGGCGCAGATCACCGACGCGCTCACCCGCGTCGCCCATGCTGTGCTCGGCGGCCAGGCCTGGCGACGTAGCCCACCCGTTTGCGACACCCAGTGGGCCGTCCGGCGCAACGAACAATAACTTGATGGGGTGACCACCGAATTCGCAGAGGAGCACCGCGGCGGCGATTTCAGCCCGGTTGAGCCCACCACCCGCGGGGGACCCGACTACGGCAGGTTCGTCGAAGCCGTCCGCACAGTGCAGGACCATGCCCGCGCTGCCGATGCGCCCGATCAGGTGATCACCGAGGCCGCCGACCTCCTTGAAAAGGTGTCGAAACTGCTGGCGCCCTACGACGCCGACGAGTGGTCGTCGCCGGCCGGCCGTCGCATGGACCTGCCGAACCGGGGCGGGGTGTTGGGCATCCCGGCGGACTATCACAAGACCGACGATGGCCGCATCAGCGGCACCGCGCAGTTCCGTCGCTTCCACCTAGGCCGCAACGGTGCCGTGCACGGCGGGTGTATCGCGCAACTATTCGACTCGCTGCTCGGCTACACCGCGTTCAGGCTTACGCGCAGCCTCTACCAGCGCACCGCATTCTTGCACGTCGACTACCGAAAGATCGTGCCCATCGAGACGAAACTGCAGGTCGACGCCGGTGTGGACCACGTCGACGGCCGCAAGATGTTCATCGCGGGACGGCTGCTCGACGGGGATGCCGTGCTCGCCGAAGCCAACGCGCTGTTCGTCAAGCTGAAGCCGGGACAGCCATGAAGGCTTCGAACGTCAAACGGCGCTGGGCGCGGTGGCGCGATCGGCTGCGGGAGCGCCCGAAGGCCGAATTCGGCTACCGCATCGCCGTCGCGTTGATCGGCCTGGCGATCCTCGGTGCCGGCATCGTCGCAATCCCGTACCCCGGCCCCGGCTGGGCCATCGTGTTCGTCGGGCTGGCGATTCTGGCCACCGAATTCGACTGGGCGCGGCGGCTGCTGGCCTACACGCGCGAGCGTTACGACAAGGTGATGGCTTGGTTCAAAGATCAGGGGCTCTGGGTGCAGGTGCTTGGCGCGGCCGTCACCGCCGCCGTCGTACTCGGGACCTTGTGGTTACTCGGTGCGCTCAGCTGGGCGGCCGGGTTGGTCGGCACGGAGATCAAGTGGCTGAAGAGCCCTATTGGCCTGGGGGCATGACCACCCGCACCGATAGCATGGTCGCGTTCAGTGCGCACCCGCACACCGCCCGTATCACCCAAAGTTTGGAGAGTACCGATGAGCGCGCCCGCGAGCCCCGCCCTTGCAGCCCCGATCCGGGTCGCTGCCGGGACCACCGCCGGGGCAGCGGTCCGTGACGCCGGGCTGCCGGGTCGGGGCGCTCCGGACGCGATCGTGGTGGTCCGCGACGCCGACGGCCGGCTGCGTGACCTGAGCTGGGCGCCCGACACGGATGTCGAGGTGACGCCCGTCGCCGCCGACACCGAGGAAGGCCGCAGCGTCGTCCGGCACTCGGCCGCGCACGTGCTCGCGCAGGCGGTGCAGGACATGATCCCTGAGGCCAAGCTCGGCATCGGGCCGCCCATCACCGACGGCTTCTACTACGACTTCGACGTGCCGCGCGCATTCACCCCGGAAGACCTGGAGGCGCTGGAAAAGCGGATGCGCCAGATCGTCAAGGAAGGCCAGCTGTTCTCGCGGCGCGTCTACGAGTCCAAAGACCAAGCGCGCGAAGAGCTCGCGAACGAGCCGTACAAGCTCGAGCTCGTCGACGACAAGTCCGGCGACCCCGAGGTGATGGAGGTCGGCGGCGACGAGCTCACCGCCTACGACAACCTCAATCCCCGTACCCGCGAACGGGAATGGGGCGATCTGTGCCGCGGACCGCACATCCCGACGACGCGCTACATTCCGGCGTTCAAGCTGACCCGCAGCTCTGCCGCGTACTGGCGGGGCGACCAGAACAACGCCAGCCTGCAGCGCATCTATGGCACCGCATGGGAGTCGCAGGAGGCGCTGGACAAGCACCTGGAGCTGATCGAGGAGGCACAGCGCCGTGACCACCGCAAGCTCGGCGCGGAGCTGGACCTGTTCAGCTTCCCCGACGAAATCGGTTCGGGCCTAGCGGTTTTCCATCCCAAGGGCGGCATCATCCGGCGCGAGCTCGAGGACTACTCGCGGCGCAAGCACAGCGAGGCCGGCTACGAGTTCGTCAACAGCCCGCACATCACCAAGGCGGAGCTGTTCAAGATTTCGGGGCACCTGGACTGGTACGCCGACGGCATGTTCCCGCCGATGCATCTGGACGCCGAGTACAACGAGGACGGCACGGTGCGCAAGCCGGGCCAGGACTACTACCTCAAGCCGATGAACTGCCCGATGCACTGCCTGATCTTCCGGTCCCGCGGGCGGTCCTATCGCGAACTTCCGTTGCGGCTCTTCGAGTTCGGCACCGTCTACCGCTACGAGCTCTCCGGCGTGGTGCATGGCCTGACCCGGGTGCGCGGCCTGACGATGGACGATGCGCACATCTACTGCAGCCGCGACCAGATGCGTGATGAACTGACGTCCCTGTTGCGCTTCGTGCTCGACCTGCTCGGTGATTACGGCCTCACCGATTTCTATCTCGAGCTGTCGACCAAGGATCCGGACAAGTTCGTCGGCTCCGAGGAGATGTGGGAGGAAGCCACCGGCGTGCTCGCCGAGGTCGGTGCCGCGTCCGGGCTGGATCTCGTGCCCGATCCGGGCGGTGCGGCGTTCTACGGCCCGAAGATCTCGGTGCAGGTGAAGGACGCGCTGGGCCGCAGCTGGCAGATGTCGACGATCCAGCTGGACTTCAATTTCCCGGAGCGCTTCGAGCTGGAATACACCGCCGCCGACGGCAGCCGGCAGCGGCCGGTGATGATCCATCGCGCGCTGTTCGGCTCGATCGAGCGCTTCTTCGGCATCCTCACCGAGCACTACGCGGGCGCGTTCCCGGCGTGGCTGGCGCCGGTGCAGGTGGTCGGCATCCCGGTGGCCGACGATCACGTCCCGTACCTCAACGTCCTTGCCACGCAACTGAAGATGCACGGCATCCGGGCAGAGGTGGACGCCAGCGATGACCGCATGGCCAAGAAGATCGTCAACCACACCAATCAGAAGGTGCCGTTCATGCTGGTGGCCGGCGACCGCGACGTCGAGGCCAATGCGGTGAGCTTCCGCTTCGGCGACCGCACCCAGCTCAACGGCGTGCCGCGCGACGAGGCCGTCGCCGCGATTGCCGAGTGGATCGGCCGTCGCGAAAACGCCGCTCCGACAGCCGAACTGCTCAAGGCGGGCACACCGAAGTGACCGATCCCGACGACCGCACGATCGTCGACCACGGCGTCGGTGAGCCCGACCACCTGCAGCGCCTGTGGACGCCGCACCGGATGAGCTACATCGCCGAGGCGCCGATGAAAGGCGGGTCCGCCGCGTCCGCGCAGCCGTTTACCGACATCCCAACGCTCCCCGACGAGGACGGCCTGGTGGTGGCGCGCGGCGAGCTGGTGTACATCGTGCTCAATCTCTATCCGTACAACCCCGGGCATTCGATGGTGGTGCCGTACCGAAGGGTCTCCGAGCTCGAAGACCTCACCGCCGAGGAGAGCGCCGAGCTGATGGCGTTCACCCAGAAGATAATTCGCGTGATCAAGGCGGTGTCGCGGCCGCATGGGTTCAACGTGGGGCTGAACCTCGGCCAGTCCGCGGGAGGATCGCTGGCCGAGCATCTGCACATGCATGTGGTCCCGCGCTGGAGCGGCGACGCAAACTTCATCACAATCATCGGCGGCTCCAAGATCGTCCCGCAGCTGTTGCGTGAGACGCGTGAGCTGTTGGCGACCGAGTGGGCGAAGCAGCCGTGAGCAACCTCTATCTGATGACCCGCGCGGCCTACGAAAAGCTGTCGAAGCCGGTCGCGAAGGCGGCGCTGCGCGCGGGCTTCACACCCGACAGCATCACCATTCTCGGCACGGCCGGCACGGTGCTCAGCGCCCTGACGTTGTTCCCGATCGGTCAGCTGTGGTGGGGCGCGGTTGCGGTCTGGTTCTTCGTGCTCGCCGACATGCTCGACGGGGCGATGGCGCGCGAACGGGGCGGCGGCAGCCGGTTCGGTGCGGTGCTTGACGCCACGTGCGACCGGATCGGCGACGGCGCGGTGTTCTGCGGGCTGCTGTGGTGGGTGGCGTTCGGTCTGCACAGCACATCGCTGGTGGTGGCGACGCTGATCTGCCTGGTCACCTCGCAGGTCATCTCCTACATCAAGGCCCGCGCCGAGGCCAGCGGGCTGTCCGGTGAGGGCGGCATCATCGAGCGACCCGAACGGCTGATCTTCGTGCTGGTCGGCGCGGGGCTCTCCGACCTGCCGTTCTTCCCGCTGCCGTGGACGCTGCACGTGGCAATATGGGTGCTCGCGGTGGCGAGCCTGGTGACGGTCGGGCAGCGGTTGCACACGGTGCGGACGTCGCCCGGGGCGATGGACCCGCTGGCGAACTCCGACGCCGCCAATGGTGAGAAGCCCGAGACGAGCCAGTCGTGACGGGCACCCCGGCGGGGCAGAAGACCGATAGCGGCAGCCGTTTCCCGTTTGGGGGCCATCTCACCGATTTGGGCTACGCCGCCGGCTGGCGGCTGGTGCGCGCAATGCCGGAATTCATGGCGCGCAACGCTTTTGACGCAGGAGCACACTACGCGGCGCGCAACGGCGGACCCGCTCAGCTGCGCAAGAATCTGGCCCGCGTCATTGGGACGACGCCCGCCAGGGTGCCGGACGGGCTGATTCGTGCTTCGCTGGCCTCATACGCCCGATACTGGCGGGAGGCGTTTCGCTTGCCGACGATGGACCACAAGACGCTGGCCGCCGTGCACGAGAAAGGTACGCGGGGCAAGGAAAACATCACCGCCGCGCTCGAAGCCGGGCGGGGGGCCATCCTGGCGCTGCCACACAGCGGCAACTGGGACATGGCCGGATTGTGGCTGGCGCAGACGTATGGCACCTTCACCACCGTCAATGAGCGGCTCAAACCCGAGTCGCTGTACCGGCGATTCATCGCCTACCGGGAAAGCCTCGGATTCGAGATGCTGCCGCTGTCGGGCGGCGAGCGACCGCCCTTCGAGGTGCTGGCCGAACGGCTACGGGCCAACCGCGTGATTTGCCTGATGGCCGAGCGCGACCTGACCCGCGCAGGCGTTCAGGTCGACTTCTTCGGGGAACCCACTCGTATGCCTGCCGGCCCGGCGAAGCTAGCCCTGGAAACCGGTGCGGCCCTGCTGCCGGCGCACTGCTATTTCATGACCCACGGGTGGGGGTGCGACATCTACCCGGCGCTGGATACGACGTCCGGCGACGTCACCGCCATCACCCAGGCGCTGGCCGACAAGTTCGCCCGCAACATCTCCGCCCACCCCGACGACTGGCACATGATACAGCCGCAGTGGTTGTCCGACCTGTCCGCGGAGCGGCGCGCGAAGTTGGGGGCGAGCTGATGCGCATCGGCATGGTCTGCCCGTATTCGTTCGACGTCCCCGGCGGCGTGCAGTCGCACGTGTTGCAGCTCGCCGAGGTGATGCACGGGCGCGGCCATGACGTCAGCGTGCTGGCGCCGTCGTCACCGCACGTGAAGCTCCCGGACTACGTGGTGTCCGGCGGCAAAGCCGTGCCTATCCCGTACAACGGGTCGGTGGCGCGGCTGCGGTTCGGGCCCGCCACGCATCGCATGGTCAAGCGCTGGCTGGCCGCCGGCGATTTCGACGTGCTGCACCTGCACGAGCCCAATGCGCCGAGCCTGTCGATGCTGGCGCTGAACATCGCCGAGGGCCCGATCGTTGCGACGTTCCACACGTCGACCACAAAGTCGTTGACGCTCAGCGTTTTTGAGCGCATCCTGCGCCCGATGCACGAGAAGATCGTCGGCCGCATCGCGGTGTCGGACCTGGCGCGGCGGTGGCAGATGGAGGCGCTTGGCAGCGACGCCGTCGAGATTCCCAACGGTGCGGACGTCGGGTCGTTCGCGCACGCGCCGCTGCTCGACGGCTACCCGCGGCCGGGCAAGTCGGTGTTGTTCCTTGGCCGCTTCGACGAGCCTCGCAAGGGCATGGCGGTGCTGCTGGACGCGTTGCCGACGCTGGTGAAGCACTTCCCGGACATCGAGATCTTGATCGTCGGCCGCGGCGACGAGGACGAACTGCGCGAGGACGCCGGCAAGCTGGCCGGGCACCTGCGGTTCCTCGGCCAGGTCGATGACGCGGAGAAAGCGTCGGCCATGCGCAGCGCCGACGTGTACTGCGCCCCGCACATCGGCGGGGAGAGCTTCGGCATCGTGCTCGTCGAGGCCATGGCGGCCGGCACCCCTGTGGTGGCCAGCGACCTCGACGCGTTCCGCCGCGTTCTCGTCGATGGCGAGGCCGGGCGGCTGGTGCCCGTCGATGACGCCGCTGGGCTGGCGGCGGGCCTGGTCGAGGTGCTGGAGAACGATGTCTTGCGGGAGCGCTATGTGCACGCCGCGACCGAGGCGGTGCGCCGCTACGACTGGTCGGTCGTCGCCGACCAGATCATGCGGGTCTACGAGACGGTCGCCGGATCGGGGACGAAGGTGCAGGTGGCCGGAACGGCGGGCCGAAGCGTTGGGGCCGGTTCTCGAACGGAGGTCTGGGGGACGATCGGGGGACGTAAGTGATCACGTGGTTCGTGATCATCGCGCTGGCCGTGCTGGTCGTCGTCATCCTGCTCACGGCGGCGTGGGCATACCAGACCGCCAACCGGCTGGACCGGTTGCACGTGCGCTACGACCTGTCCTGGCAGGCCCTCGACGGGGCGCTGGCCCGGCGTGCGGTGGTGGCGCGCGCGGTCGCCGTCGACGCGTATGGCGGAGGCCCGGAGGGCAAGCGGCTGGCGGCACTGGCCGACGCCGCCGAGCGTGCACCGCGAACGGCCCGTGAGGCCGCCGAAAACGAGCTATCCGCGGCGCTGGCTCTCGTCGACCCGGCGTCGCTGCTGGTGGCGCTGGTCGCTGAGCTCGCCGACGCCGAGGCGCGCGTCTTGCTGGCCCGTCGCTTCCACAACGACGCCGTCCGCGACACCCTCGCGCTGCGCGAACGGCCCGCGGTGCGAATCCTGCGACTCGGCGGAACAGCCGCGCTGCCAAGCTATTTCGAGATCGCCGAACGCGCGGAGGCGTCGCCGATCGTCAACCGGCGAGTGTCAGCACGCGTCGTGTTGCTCGACGACGACGGTTGCGTCTTGCTGCTCTGCGGGTCGGATCCGGCGGCACCGGACGGCTCAGACGGCCCAGCACCGCGGTGGTGGTTCACCGTTGGCGGGGCCGCGCAGCAGGGCGAGACGCTGCCGGAGGCGGCGGTGCGTGAACTGGAGGAGGAGACCGGGCTGCGCGTCGAACCGGCCGACATGGTCGGGCCGGTGTGGCGGCGCGACGCGGTCATCGACTTCAACGGAGCGGTCATCCGCAGCGAGGAGATGTTCTTCGTGCACCGCACCAAGCGGTTCGAGCCGTCGACGGCCGGCCGCACCGGGTTGGAGCGGGCCTACATCCACGGCCACCGCTGGTGCGATGCGACAATAATTGCCGAGCTGGTCGCCAAGGGTGAAACCGTATATCCGCTGCAGCTCGGTGAGCTTCTCGAGGAGGCGAAGGCGCTGGCCGACGCACGGGGCGCCGTGCCTCGGCGGCAGCTGCAGTCGATCCGCTGAGATGGCACGATGCTGCGGATTTAACACATTTGCCGCCACCTTTAGACTGGATCAGTAGCGATTTGGAGGAGATAGCAGTGGAAACCGCAGCTGGATCAAACGGGTCGGCCAACAGCCAGACCGGGACGGCGCGGGTCAAGCGCGGCAT
This sequence comes from Actinomycetota bacterium, assembly GCA_046725575.1. Lineage (GTDB taxonomy): Bacteria > Actinomycetota > Actinomycetes > Mycobacteriales > Mycobacteriaceae > Mycobacterium. The sequence goes on from JBKOYU010000442.1 coordinate 16,779, forward strand.
GGCCGAGATGCTCAAGGGCGGCGTGATCATGGACGTCGTCACGCCCGAGCAGGCCCGCATCGCCGAGGGCGCCGGGGCGGTGGCCGTCATGGCGTTGGAGCGGGTGCCTGCCGACATCCGCTCGCAGGGTGGCGTTGCGCGGATGAGCGATCCCGATCTCATCGACGGCATCATCTCCGCGGTCACGATCCCGGTGATGGCGAAGGCTCGCATCGGTCACTTCGTCGAGGCGCAGATTCTGCAGAGCCTTGGCGTGGACTACATCGACGAGTCCGAGGTGCTCACGCCGGCCGACTACACCCACCACATCGACAAGTGGAAGTTCACCGTGCCGTTCGTGTGTGGTGCGACCAACCTCGGCGAGGCGCTGCGCCGCATCACCGAAGGCGCGGCGATGATCCGGTCCAAGGGTGAGGCCGGCACGGGCGACGTGTCCAACGCGACCACGCACATGCGCCAGATCGGCGGTGAGATCCGCAGGCTGACGTCGCTGTCCGAAGACGAGTTATACGTCGCCGCAAAGGAATTGCAGGCGCCCTACGAACTGGTCGTGGAGGTGGCGCGGGCAGGCAAGCTGCCGGTGACGCTGTTCACCGCGGGCGGCATCGCGACACCGGCCGACGCGGCGATGATGATGCAGCTGGGCGCCGAGGGCGTGTTCGTCGGCTCGGGCATCTTCAAGTCCGGTAATCCCGCGCAGCGGGCCGCCGCGATCGTCAAAGCAACGACTTTCTACGACGACCCTGACGTGCTCGCCAAGGTGTCGCGCGGGCTGGGGGAAGCCATGGTCGGCATCAACGTGGAGGACATCGCAGCCCCGCATCGGCTCGCCGAACGCGGCTGGTAAGCATTCCTGCATGGCGATCGAAGAGATCCTGAATCTCGAGCAACTCGAGGTCAACATCTACCGCGGCAGCGTCTTCAGCCCCGAATCCGGCTACTTCCAGCGCACCTTCGGTGGTCACGTAGCGGGTCAGTCGCTGGTGTCGGCGGTACGCACGGTCGACGGTCGCTTCCAGGTGCATTCGCTGCACGGTTACTTCCTCCGGCCCGGAGATGCCAAGGCGCCCACGGTCTTTATCGTGCAGCGCTTGCGTGACGGCGGCTCGTTCGTCACGCGTCGGGTGAACGCGATCCAGCACGGCGAGACGATCTTCTCGATGTCCGCGTCGTTTCAGACCGATCAGAGCGGTATCGAGCACCAGGACGCGATGCCGTCCGCGCCGCCACCGGACGACCTGCCCGGTTTCATCTCGAAGGGTGGAGCGTTCGACGACGCCGGATTCGCGCAGTTCGCGGAGTGGGATGTCCGGATCGTGCCGAGAGATCAATTGACGCTGCTGCCCGGGAAGGCGTCCCAGCAGCAGGTGTGGTTCCGCCACCGCGATCCGCTGCCCGACGACCATGTTCTGCACATCTGCGCGCTGGCCTACATGAGCGATCTCACGCTGCTGGGCTCGGCGCAGGTGAACCACGTCGAGGAACGCAAACATCTGATGGTCGCGTCGCTGGACCACGCGATGTGGTTCATGCGGCCGTTCCGCGCCGACGAATGGCTGCTCTACGACCAGTCCTCGCCGTCGGCGTCGGGTGGTCGCTCGCTGACGCAGGGCAAGATCTTCACTCGTACCGGCGAGATGGTGGCGGCAGTGATGCAGGAGGGGCTCACCCGCTATCAGCGCAACTACACGCCATGAATGCTCCGCGCGTCGGCGTGCTCGCGCTGCAGGGCGACACCCGCGAACATCTGGCGGCGCTGCGCGAGGCGGGCGCCGACGCGACGACCGTTCGACGTCTCAACGAGCTCGAGGCCGTCGACGCGCTGGTGATCCCCGGCGGGGAATCCACCACGATGAGCCACCTGCTGCGGGAGTTCGAACTGCTAGAGCCCCTGCGGGCACGGCTGGCCGACGGCATGCCGGCCTACGGCTCGTGTGCGGGAATGATCCTGCTGGCGACCGAGATTCTGGATGCGGGCGCCGACGGCCGCGCTGCCATCCCGCTCAAAGCCATCGATATGACGGTGCGTCGCAATGCCTTTGGCCGCCAGGTCGATTCGTTCGAGGTCGACTTTCCCTTCGAGGGCCTCGACGATCGCGTGCACGCGGTGTTCATCCGTGCGCCGTGGGTCGAACGCGTGGGGCCCGACGTGCAGGTGCTGGGCCGGGCCGCCGGGCACATCGTCGCCGTGCGGCAGGGCCGCATGCTGGCGACGGCGTTTCACCCGGAGATGACGGGCGATCGCCGCATCCACAAGCTGTTCGTCGACCTGCTCTGAGCGATTTGTGGAGTCTTAGCGGCGCTGACCGCCGGTCGCCCTCCACAAGTCGCAGTCTCTGGACGCGTAGTTGCGCGCTCGCGCGGGAATTCGATTGGCATGGCTCGCGGCGAGCACCCACAGCGGACGCCCTTCTACGGCGTGTGCTTGTTGATGCTGGCGTATGGCGCCTGCTGGCTCGCCTCGATCACGCATCCGGTGTGGGCGTCGGCGCTCATCTACGTCGGCGCCGCGGCCGTCGCGATGGTCGGTTTCGTGATGACGTTCCGTGATTACGGATAACCGCGTTAAGCCTCGGTGCGGTAATTGTGTTGAGGTCGAACCCCGTTAACCTCCCGTGAATCGAGGTCAGACGATCCTCGCGGACGACACGTCGCGGGCAGTCAACGCGCAGTTGTCCGGTGCCCAGAGCGTCAGGTCGCTGGCTAGTGTGCATTCATGAGC